>JBDSIM010000150.1:0-25361 GCA_039917935.1 Cyclobacteriaceae bacterium
GTTATCCCCTTGTCTCTGAACAAAATATCATAATTGCATAACCTGCACATGAGCAAAAAAAAGAAGGAAGTCAGAACCAAAAAGAAGCAGCATAAAGATAAAGGCCAGACAGGAAAACTACAGCAGGTTATCTTAAGTCTATTTGATGCCCATCCTGGCAAACCTTTGACGCTTACGGAAATCATACGGAAAACAGGTGCGAAGAAAAAAGAAGACCTGAAAAAAATCGCGCAGTTTATTGACTCACTCGTTGATATCGATCGCATAAAAGAACTCAGCAATGGCGGAGGTTTTATGCGCAACGAAAGCAAGGAAGCGTTTACGGGTGTTGTTGATCACGTCAACGGACGTTTTGCGTATGTTAATATTGGCCAGGAGCAGGATATCTATGTAAAGACAAAAGACCTCGGCTCCGCTGTGGATGGAGATACGGTGAAACTTTCCATCTTCTCCACCCGCCATGGCGAACATCCTGAGGGAAAAGTTGTAGAAGTACTAAAGAGAAACCGCAACCGGTTTGTGGGGCGAATTGAGATCTCCCAAAACTTCGCTTTTGTCATTCCGGATTTTAGAAAAATTCATCAGGACTTTTTTGTATATCCCGAAAACATCAATGGGGCGAAAACAAATGAAAAGGTAATCGTTGAAGTAATTTCGTGGGCTGAAGACGATAAGAAACCTGAGGCAAAGGTTGTCCAGATTCTTGGAAAAGCAGGTGAAAACGAAACCGAGATCCATTCCATTATGGCAGAATTTGATCTGCCCTTCAAATTTCCCGAAAATGTTGAAACCGAATCCGAAACCATTGATGAGGGAATCACAAAAGCAGAATTGAAAAAACGCCGCGACTTCAGGGATACCATCACCTTTACGATTGATCCCGAAGACGCAAAGGATTTTGACGATGCCTTATCCTTCAGCCCGCTGGAGAATGGGCATTTTGAAATCGGTGTGCATATTGCTGACGTGACGCATTACGTAAAACCCAACTCCGCCCTGGAGAAAGAAGCGTATGACAGAGCAACCTCGGTGTACCTCGTCGACAGGACCATCCCCATGCTTCCTGAAAAATTATCGAATGGATTATGTTCGCTTCGTCCCAATGAAGATAAACTAACCTTTGCCGCAGTTTTTGAAATGGATGATAAAGGCAAACTGTATAACCAGTGGTTTGGCCGCACAATTATTCATTCAGACAAAAGATTTTCCTATGAGGAAGCGCAAGAAGTATTGGAATCCGGGCTCGGCCCTTTTGTGGAGGAGCTCACCCTGCTAAATGATCTGGCAAAAAAACTTCGCAAGCAACGCTTTGCCAAAGGCGCGGTAAATTTTGAAACAACAGAAGTTAAATTCAAACTGGACGAAAAAGGAAGACCGCTTGCCGTAATCCCAAAGATCCGTAAAGATGCACATAAGCTCATTGAAGAATTTATGCTGCTGGCAAATAAATACGTGGCCACTTTTATTTACGACTATAACAAAGGAAAAGACAAAAACACATTTGTATATCGCATTCACGATTTCCCGGATCCTGACAAAGTAAAAGACTTTGCTCTTTTCGCAAAACAGTTTGGTCATAGAATGAATGTGGAAGAGGCCTCGATCAGTAGTTCGCTGAATAAATTAATGACCGAGATTGAAGGTAAGCCGGAACAAAACGTGCTGGAGCAGCTCGCCATACGCACCATGGCAAAGGCAAAATATTCGACCGAACCAAAAGGTCACTTCGGATTGGCTTTTGAACATTATTCTCATTTTACATCTCCCATCAGACGTTATCCTGATATGATGGCCCACAGACTTTTGCAGCATTATCTCGATGAAGGTAAACCTGTGAGTAAGGAGGACTATGAAGAGCGATGCGTCCACTCTTCCGAACGTGAAAAACGGGCGGCTGATGCCGAACGCGCTTCTATTAAATACAAGCAGGTCGAGTTCATGGCCAACGCTGAGAACAAAGATTACGAAGGACTGATCTCCGGTGTTACGGAATGGGGTATCTATGTGGAGATCATAGAGACAAAATGCGAAGGCATGATCCGCATGGCTGACATGACGGATGACTTTTATGAGTTTGATGAGAAAAATTACCGCATTATCGGCAGGAAGACCGGAAAAATATTCAGGCTCGGTGATAAGATCAGCGTGCGGGTGAAGAAAACTGACATTGACCGAAGGCTGATTGACCTTGTGTTTGGCACCAGACATTTATCTGAAGTAGAAAAAACCAGATAATGAGCTCACAACTCAGGCGCTATCAGGAATGGTTAGCACAGGGAATAAAGAAACAGAAATACGGAAAACATCCGATTTCACTTTATGAACCCATCCGATACCTGATGGACATTGGAGGAAAAAGACTCCGGCCCATGCTTACCCTGCTGGCCTACTCACTCTATAAGGCGGATGTCAAACGGATTGTTCCTTACGCTATCGCGGTAGAGGGATTTCACAATTTTACGCTGATGCATGATGACATCATGGACAAAGCTCCTCTTCGCCGGGGAAAGGCAACCGTTCATGAAAAATGGAATACGAACACGGCCATCCTGGCGGGGGATGTGATGGTCATCAAGGTATACGACATGTTTCTCCCGCTCGAGCCCGGTCAGCTGAAAATCGTTCTTTCCGCCTTTAACACCTGTGCCGCTCAGGTGTGCGAAGGCCAGCAATGGGACATGGAATTTGAAACCATCAGCAAAGTAACGGAAAGTCAATACCTCAATATGATCCGCCTGAAGACGGCGGTGTTGCTGGGATTTAGTCTTGAACTCGGTGCCATTCTCGCTGGTGCTTCAGCAACCGATAGAAAAGCTTTGCGCGATTTTGGCACAAACATCGGCATAGGATTTCAACTCAAAGATGACTTGCTCGACGCGTTCGCGGATCCTAAAAAATTTGGGAAACAGGTGGGGGGAGATATTCTCGCCAATAAAAAAACCTATTTGTTGATTAAGGCTATGGAGAAAGCAAAGGGGAAAACAAAGCAGGATCTCTTATTCTGGCTGAAGGCTAAAAAATTTAAATCCAGGGAAAAAGTCGAGGCCGTCAAGGAAATTTATAAAACCCTCCATATTCCCGAAACTGTTGAACGCAAAGTGAATTATTTTTTCAGAAAAGGTTTCCAGAACCTCGAACGTGTACAGGGAATACCCCTTGAAAAAGAAACGTTGAAACGATTTACCCAGGCTTTGATTGACAGGCAATCTTAAATGCGTTGTAGAACGGAGGCGCGGTCAGAAAACGTGCCGCAAAAAGCAATCCTGCAACCCCAACACCTCAACCTTAACACCTTGACACACCAACACTTTAACACTTTAACACATCAACACAACATTTTACACGATAGGCTTTTTTCAATTGCAACTATACATGTATATTTCCTTCATTCAAGTTAAGCAGCGGCATTGACCCTGTAACATAAACGAAACCCACATGAAGCCCATTGTTATTACAAAGCTCTCCTTTATGATGCTCCTGGAATACTTTATCTGGGGATCGTGGTATGTGACGATGAGTACTTACATGGCAGAAAACCTGAACTCATCCGGCCTGCAAATCGGGGCTGCTTACAGCGCATTAGCGATTGCTACGATGATCTCACCTTTTTTCATCGGCATGGTGGCCGACCGCTTTTTTGCCGCGCAAAAAATCATGGGTGTATTACATTTAGTGGGGGCCTTCCTGTTGTATTTCGCAACACAGATTCAGGATAACACCATTTTTTATTGGATAATATTATTCTATTCCCTGTTGTATATGCCTACGATCGCTTTGTCCAACAGCATTGCGTTCCATCAAATGAGCGATCCGGGAAAAATGTTTCCATGGATCAGGGTTTTCGGTACCGTTGGCTGGATAGCCGCAGGCCTGATGATCACAGCGCTTGGGATAGAGGGAGGGGAATTTACTTTTCAGATGGCAGCCATCGCATCCCTGACGCTCGGAATTTTCAGTTTCCTTTTACCCAATACACCTCCCAAAGGGAAAGTCGCGGAGGCAACCGCCTCCAGTGCCATCGGCACGGAGGCTATGGTTTTATTTAAAGACAAACCCTACCTGGTATTTTTCATCGCCGCGGTTCTGGTCTGCATACCGCTTTCCTTCTATTATGGATTTGCCAACCTCTTCCTTAACGAAGTAGGAATGGAAGACGCCGCCGGAAAAATGACCCTCGGGCAAGTTTCGGAAGCCTTATTCATTCTTGCCATTCCGTTTTTGTTCAATAGCATTGGAGTAAAAAAAATGATATTGATTGGAATGGTCGCCTGGTTTCTGCGATACGTCTTTTTTGCTCATGGAGACACAGGCTCCAATCTATGGATGCTTTACGCCGGTATAATTCTCCATGGCATCTGTTATGACTTTTTCTTTGTAACGGGATACATGTACACCGAAAAGAAAGCGGGACCAAAAATAAAAAATGCGGCACAGGGGCTCTTTACTTTTGCCACCTATGGCTTAGGTATGTTTATCGGAACGTGGGTATCTGGATTTGTCGCGAATCACTACACCGTAAATAATCAATATGATTGGACGCGCATATGGTATGTCCCGGCAGGGATCGCCGTCTTCGTGCTGGTATATTTTCTAATTTTCTTCAAAGAGAAAAAAGACATTCAACCAGCATCATAATTTTAAACTTCAAACCGTTTGAAGTCGTTTAAACTTTAAAGGTTTGAAGTTTAAAGTACCTTTAAAGTTCAAAGCACGGATTACAACGTCGATCGAAATCACGGAACCCCGTAGGGGTGAAACATTTTGTAACCCCCGGTTTCAACCGGGGTCCAAGGCAGACTGAAAATGTGTGCCATTGGAACCCTCGATCGGGGCTTCACATTATTTGGCACACGATCTCTGAACCTCGATCCGGAGTAAAGTTTACGTACAAAATGCAGACATCAATATTTTTACCGGACAGAAATGATGTCAAAATTTAAATTTAATTAGCTTTAAACTTTCTTTTTTAAACTTTTCAACCATGAAAATAGCCATGCTCGGTTCCGGATTTATTGGAAGATTCTATGCCGATTCACTCCAGGGTTACCGGAGTAAAGACAAGATCGTAACCATCTATTCCCGCAAGGAAGAGAGCACTAAAAAATTCGCTCACGACTATAAAGTGCCCTTCTCCACCACGAACATGGAAGAGGCCATCAACCGTCCGGAAGTGGAAGTAGTTTGTATTTCTTTACCCAACAACCTTCATGAAGAAGCGGTCATGCTTTGCTGCAAACATAAGAAGGCGGTGGTCACCACCAAACCATTGGGAAGAAATGCCCAGGAAGCAAGGCGAATGCTGGAGGCGGTGGAAAAGGCAGGCATCTTTAACGGATATCTGGAAGACCTGGTGTACACGCCGAAATTTTTAAAAGCATTGGAGAGCGTGAAAGGCGGCGCGCTGGGAAGAATACTTTGGGCAAAATCAAGGGAGACTCATCCGGGTCCTCACAGTGATTGGTTCTGGGATATTGAACAGGCCGGGGGTGGATGTATTCTTGACCTGGGATGTCATTGCGTGGAGATCACGAGAAGTTATATCGGCAAGGATATCAAACCCATTGAAGTTATGTGCTGGGCCGATACGCAGGTCAAGCCTATTGATGCGGAAGACCATGCGATTGGTTTGGTGAAATATGAAAATGGCTCTATCGGACAGTTTGAAGTCAGCTGGACGTTCCGCGGAGGTCTGGATTTGCGTGACGAGGTTATGGGCACGGAAGGCACTATCTGGATCAACAGTTTTTTGCGAACCGGTTTTGAAATGTTTACAACCGGAAAAAGCGCTAACTATTTAGCCGAAAAAGCGGAGAGCAATTCAGGCTGGTTGTTTCCCGTAGGCGACGAATTAAATGAACTCGGGTACAACCATATGTTTATGGATATGTTTGATTCCATGGAAAAGGGTGTGGCCCCTAAAGAAACTTTTTATGATGGGTACGTCGTAAATTCTGTTCTCGATGCAGCGTATAAGTCAGCGAAAACAAAACAGTGGGAGCCTGTTAAACTGGATATCTGGCGAGGCAGAACAGGCGTTTCGAAAGACAGCCATTTGCAGGAATATGATTCCGATCACTATCTGGTAAAAGAAGAGATGACGCATTACGGCGCCCAAAAAGTCATCCTGAAAAATAAAAAAACGGGTAAGATTATTGAGAAGGTGTTGTCTTAACCGGGATTTTGGGATGGGCAGGATTGTGGCTTCGTCATCCATAACACACGTCCCCGCAGAATCTTATTTCCCCGCAGAGTCTCCTGCCTCAGGGACTCTGCGGTTTCGGAGCACACGATCGCCGGCAACAAGAGTTGTGTTAAAAAATTTATCTTCGTCTCCGCAGCGTCCACGAGACGTGAGACACTGCGGGGAGAGGTTGCTTGGATAAAAGTTTTTCCTTCGCGATTTTGATACTCTTTCTACCAGAAACCCTGGGAGAACCTGAACCGGAATTTTTAGGATGAAGGGGTGCCTGGATCTTTATTAAACCCGTTCTGAAAATGATGCTACTATATTCTATTCCTGCATCTGAAGTTTTCTGTGGGTAATTTCCCCTTCTCTTACTATGATCGCAATAATTTCATGGATGTCTTTTTCTGAAGTCCTGAAATTGACAAGGCAACTTCTTAAACAATATTTTTCTCTGACAATCGCATTCGATAAAAACACTTCTCCTCCCTGCTGTAAATTATTCAGCAGCGTTTCGTTTAGTATGTTTAAATATTTCTCCCGATTTTCGCCCTCCGCCATATAATCTGAAGGAACATAACGCAGCGTGGTAATGCTGAGATTTTGAGTCATAGCCTCGAGCTCACGATTTTTTTTGGCTTCTCGAAATAAAAGTTTCGACAATTCAATATCCTGAGAAATCATTTTAACATAACCGCTTCGTCCAACTTGTTGCAATGCCATCCACACCTTCAATGCCCTGAAGCCTCGGGAGTTCTGCAGTCCGTATTCGTAATAATTCAGGTTGGAATCCTGGTGAGTACTGAAGTTATAATACTCCGGATGAGTGCTGAATGTATCCAGTAGATGTTGTGGATTCTTTACTAACGTGCAACCCGCTTCCAATGGACTATAGAGCCACTTATGAGGATCGAGCGCAATCGAATCTGCTATTTCAATCCCATCAAATAACTTTTTTAATTCAGGAACTACGGCCGCAGGAACGCCGTATGCCCCGTCGATATGAAACCAAAGGTCAAACTTTTTACAGATAGCACCAATGGCAGAGAAATTATCAACAGCACCGGTACTCACATCACCTGCCGTGCCTATAACCATGATGGGTTGACAACCATCCTCGATATCTTTTGTAATGGCCTCCTCCAGGATTACATTATCCATTTTATTCCAGGCATCAGTTTGTATCCATCGTATTGATTTTGAGCCAAGGCCAAATAGTACGGCAGCTTTCTCAACCCAGATATGGGTAGTCTTTGAACAATAGATAACCAATTTGGCAGCGTTGGCTGCAAGCCCTTCTGCCTTTATGTTTTTAGGGGCTTTGGCCGTTCTGGCGGCTACAAAGGCAGTGAAGTTTGCCATATTACCGCCACTCACCAGGATGCCACCATAGTCAGGAGAAACACCAATAAATTCCGCCAGCCACCTGACGGTTTGCCTTTCAATCTCGGTCGCGATAGGGCTTAATATTTGCGCACCGACATTTGGATTCACGGATGCCGCCAATAAATCTGCGAGCGCACCAATGGGCGCTGCGGAGGAGGTGATGTAACCCATAAATTTCGGGTGACCATTGAATAAAGAGTGTTGCATTAATAAGTCAGCGGCTCTGGAAACAATTTCCGACGCAGGAGATCCATTTTCGGGTAGTGATTCCCGCCCTAAAAAATTCTGTAATTGTTTAGGCGATTCTCCCGTGGTCACGGGTCTTTTTTCAATCGTGTCGATAAAATCCGCAATCTTATCAATCAAACGATAGCCAATTTTTTTGAATTCGTCTTTACTGATTTCAATTGGCATTTGACGATCGTTCGTAATCATGTTTATATTATTGGCGTACTTTTTCAAGGAATGAATCTAAACCTATCTCAGACGAAGTTAATAATTATTTTTATCGCTAAATTCTTTCTTCATCTCCGCAGGTCATCTTCTATGTTTCATAATTAAATTGGACTGCTTTTCTAAGCTAATTACCTTAGTAATAAGCGAAAATAGTAAATCATAAACACCCTTGTCACCCTATTCGGAGCTATCATGAAATCAGTTAGGACTGAATGCACCTTAGCATTCATTATAAATAATTCAGAGTAATTAGTTACCAAAACCATTTATGCGCAACTACCGGAATAGGCTTTCAAGAAAGTCCTTTTACTTTCACCAAACCAGGCAATGCTCTTCTGAATACAGCGAGATCCGGAAGGCCTCTTGCCTTTGATTGATTCCGAGACTGGCTCGGACATGCCACCCAAAATATACCGTGGTGGTTGCTTTTCAGCTAAAATTGGAGCATTTTCAATAAGCAATTTTCTTCATAATTCAGTTGTCGGGTTTAAGATAGAAATACTATGCCCTTATACATGGATTTTCACAAGATCTCTGGCATCACCATTGAGGATGTCAAAAAAGCCCATATGGCTGACCTTTCTGTCCAGGAGAGATATGGCGTGAAATACCATCAGTTCTGGTTGAACCAAAAGGAGGGCACCATCTTCTGCCTCACGGAAGGACCTGACATGGAAACCTGCGAAATGGTGCACCGACTTGCCCATGGCAACGTTGCCTGCGCCATGACCGAGGTTAAGCCCGGATATTACAAAGCATTCATGGGTGAAGGGCATCAAATAGACCATGGCATTGTACGGAATGAGGATGGTTCCATGGACTTGGGTTACAGAAGTATACTCATCGTTCAAGTCCTACCCGATAGATTGCCCCTTTGTTTTTATGAAACTGGTCCTAACTCATTTCAAAACTTGCATACTGGACGCTCAGAAAGAATGCAGTCAATCCAACCGCTAATCCCAACATGTTGATCAATGGAAGGATTTACTTCTCATCAGATGCCGGTAAGCAATTTTGAAATAGCTCAGTACCATATAGACTTATCCACGCCTTTGTCCGCCGGCATGGTGTATAAAGTTCAGCATATATTAGCAGTGGCGGGTCTTCGAAGTCGAATCTGTCGGCCGCTACCAAGCGTTTAACGAAGATAAATATTTAAAACTTGACCTACACCCTTTGGATGTGGGTGCAGGCGCGGCCAGGCAATGTGTGTGCGATTTAGTTGTGTCATTTCACAAGGGCTTTACAACACTCATTGTATCTTACAAGAAACATCCAAGTCGATTGTCGATAATAGGTAATTTGTCTTTGCCCAAATGGAATGTAACAAGTCCTTCTTCTGGGGTTTGAAGTTCTGCAATATCCGCGTGTCAAGGAGTAGATGCAAACTTCACTGGTAGTAGCATGATTTAATTAACATTTAGATTTCTGACACCTGCTGCCCAATACAGAAATGCTTTCTGTATTTCGAACTCCGCCAAAAGCTTAAGCCATTTTGTTTGCGACTGAATAAGTTTCTCTTGTTGTATGTTGATCTTAAAAAGATCGCTTTCACCCTGTTCCAGATTTAACAGTTCAGCATTAAGCAAACGTTCATATCCCATCATCATATCGTGTTGCTGATTAATGATGGATTGCAGGTTGATCAACTGGTTATAGGAACTGGTTAGTTCATTTAAGATTTCACGTTCAGTTAAAGCTAAATCTAATTGTGTGGTGGTGAGCTTGATTTTTGTCTGAGCAAGCTTAGCGCGCTCCTTTCTCAGAAAAACAGGAAACGAGAAATCAATGCCAAGCTTATAATTTTCGGCCGCATTAAAAGATGAGTTTCCTTCCGGATCGAAGGGCTGATTTAGCAAATAGTATTTAAGGTTTAGCTGGGGCTTTAAGTATTCAGCATTGAGTTTACGTTCAACTTCCAGTTGATTCATCTTAACATTCAGCTTTTGCAAATCAGGATGATTTTCTTTGGCCTGATTTGAAAGTTCTTCTAATGCTCCGCTTGTCATAATCCAGGGTTCAGGCTGTAGCACAGGAGCCCATTGCATATCAAGCTGCAAAGGATTCGAGAGACTGTCCCACAAATATGTGGAAAGGCTAATCCCTGTGTTTTGATAATTAAGAAACGCCTCTTGTTGTTCTATAAGTCTTTGTTGCAAAGTGATTTTAGCCTGAATGGTGTCTATTTGAGCTGCTTCTCCAAATTTATAATTCATGTTTACCCTTTTGAAAATCTCAGCAGCGATATCAACACTTCGATTTAGCAAACGATAATTATAATACGCATTATACCACTGCCAATATTCTTTTGCTGCATCCAATAGAAGTTTATTGATAAGTTTCACTTGCTCCGCTTCTGTCATATCAGTAAACAAATCTGCTTGCCGCAAAGCTGCACGTCTGTCGTCTGTAATTAATCCTTTGCCAAGTGGTAACGATATTCCAGCATAGAATTGCTGATAGTTAAATTCATTGCCCAAATATCGCTCGGGATTTAAGTAGTCACCCTTGTTTCGCTCAATTCCAATCGTTGGATCCAGGGGGAGTGTAGTAGGAAATTTTAGTGAGCCGTTTAAAATGGAATAGTATTCCTTATCATTATAATTCTTGGTAAGAAACTCTGCTTCCAGTTTGGGATCAAAATTCCCTCGGGCCATTCTTATTTCTTGTCGAGCCACTTCCGAGAGTAGTTCCGTTTGCCGGGCAAGCGGATGGTTTTGTAAAATAAGGGTATAAAAATTTTCAATCGTAAAAGGTTTTACTGAATCGGGAAGTAAAAAGACAGAATCGGTAGATTCAAGACTTTGTGCAGTAATAGTTCCACAGTTAAGCACAATGAGCAGGATAAAAGAAATTCTCAAGCGTGTAATCCGTCCACATAATCTAAAATTATTCCTTTTCACTTTTTTGAGTTTTTGTTGAAGATTTGTCAGTCACTTCATTGAGTGGCGCTTGGTATAAGCTTGGTGGAAATCCGTTGAGTTGGCGCCAGAATTCATACCATACCGGAACATCATCCAACATAACCCAACCCTTGGTGCCTGAGCCTACACGGACTTGCTGTGGCCAAGCTTCGTCCTTTTTATCAGGTATAATTAGTAATCTAAACTCTCCGGGTTTGGAGTTAACATAGTCAATTACATTTACTGTCCCTCCAAACGTTCCCACCGAAACACTGGGCCAACCCGAAAATTGCAAGGCAGGCCAGCCGTCAAATTGAATTCGCACTTTCCGTCCTTTACTTATAAGAGGAACATCCATTGCTTTCACATACATTTCTACTGCCACGTCAGACGATTGAGGCATGATGGAACAAATTGCATCTCCTTCTTTGATCGTCTCCGCAAGCCCCGACTTCATCGCTTTCACAATAAAACCATCTTGTGGTGCAAGGATTTGATATTGCTCACTTCGAATCTCCGTGTTAGTAAACTCATTGCGTGCTTTGGCAATATCGGCTTGTGTATCGAAAGCATCTGCACGTGTGCTATTAAGTTCCGATTCTGCTTTGCTGATTTTATCCAAATATTCGGCTTCCACTCTGCTTAGTTCTATTTGAGCATTAAGGTAATCTGCCTGGCTTCCTCTGTATTTGTATTCAAAGTCCTGGAACTTCGTGAGGGGTATATTGCCAGCTTCATACAAGCTCTTGTTACGATCGAATTGATTTTCCGCATTTTGAAATCTTATTTTCTCAGCCTGAAGTTTTGCTTGCGATTGTTCAATCTTTAATTTCAATCCTTCACGTAATGCAGCCACTTGTCTTTCCAGTGCCTTTGCTTTCTGATCTTTTGATGTGAGACTGTTTTCTTTTGCCGTAATCTGTTGTTGGAGACGAAACAACAATTGAGGATCGAAGTATTTCTCCTTTACCTCACTGATCGTAACAATGGTATCACCCTTCTGAACAAAATCACCTTCGCGTACAAACCATTTTTGTACACGTCCTGCAATGACTGCTTCAATAGTTTGCGGGCGGTTCATAGGATTTAACGCGGTAACATTTCCATTGCCACGAATATTTTGTTGCCACGGAAGAAACAATATAATCAAAAACAAAAGGCAAAATCCCATCAGCCACCACGCAAGTACTTTGCCACCAGAAGGAGTGCGTAAAGAGCGAAGCGAGTATAGACTATTATGTCCTATTTGCTTGTCAATTGATTGTTGTGATAGTCTTAACATGTTATTCGAAGTATTGATTGATCAATCCTTTTTTTAATAAGCTACTATATGAATCTTCCGCTACTATTCGACCTTCGTCAATAATTATAACACGGTCGCACGAAGCCATCACTAAGGGATCGTTGGACACGGTCAACAATGTCCACGTACTATCCGGGCTAATAACACAACTGATCAATTGAAGTTTGTCAGCTTTGCTGAGACCGGAAAAGAAGTCATTCAAAATAATCAGGTCGGGTTTTTTAGCAAGGCAACGACCTAAAATAAGTCTGTGGACTATCGAACTTGGTAATCCTTTTCCACCGCTTAATATTGGTGTGTGCATTCCTTCGGGCATTGCACTAATGCTTTCTCTCAATCCCACTTTATCCACAGCATCCATCACATCTTCTATTCGTGTGGTGCTTTTACCTACGGTGATGTTCTCATAGATTGTACCATCAAAAATATCTTCCTGGGAAATATTTTTTGCAACCCTATCTCGTAAATGAGTGATGTCAAGATCACGAAGTGAAAAGTTATTAATGGAAACCCCGCCTTCATAGTCGGCATACAATCCAGCTACAATATTTGTTAGCGTTGTCTTGCCGCTTCCGCCAGGCCCTGCTATACAAACTCTTTCCTGAGGCAAAATGCTTAATGAAATATCCTTTAACGTTGAAATTGAATTGTCTTTAAACTTATAGCTAAGATTGTTAATGCTTATAGCGTATCCCTTGTTAACTGTTTTAGGAAAATCAAAGCCTCCTGACCTCTCCAATGGCAGATCGGTTACATGCGATACTTTATCCACAGCCGTAAGCAGATCATACACTACATCAATGTACATGATCATCTTTTCTACCGCATTTAATACTAAAATTATTATCACTTCGGAAGCCACAAATTGTCCGAGCGAGATCTCACGGTTGACTACCAATATGGTACCCATAATGAGAAGACCTCCGGTAATGGCCACCTTAAAAAAGACGAAGAAAGAGAATTGCGTAAGCAGAACTCCAAAATGAATTTTTCGGTATTTTAAATAATTGCTTACTGCATAGTCAGTTTTTTTAAGGGGAAGATCAGTATTTCCCGCAAGCTTAAAGGAATTGATAGTTCGCGCAAGCTCCTCCAGCCATTGAACTACTTTGTATTTATACTTTGATTCATTTAGTGAAGAATTTAAACCACGCCTTCCTGTGGCGTAAAAAATAAGCGCAAGAACGATTACTAAAAAGAGACTAAAGAAAACAAAGAAGGGGTGATACAGAGAAAGAAGTAGTAACCCGAAAAATATCTGAATGACTCCGGAAGAAAGATCAATGAGAAGTTTCGGCAACCCTTTTTGAATAGTAATGACATCAAAGAAACGGTTGACTAATTCGGGGGCATAATTTTTCATAAGTGCTTCCATCCTTATGCGCGGAATTCGAAAAGCAAACTCAAATGCCGCTTTTGTGAAAACCCTTCGTTGCAAATGTTCCACCAGACTAATCTGTACGATTTGCAAGCCACCCGTTATCATCACGCCAACGATAACAAGTCCTATTAAAATATATACCGAACTGAAAAAAACGCCTCCTGAAATTAACTCTACTGTTGTCTGTAGCCCAAGCGGTAATATTAAACTTACAAGACCAATGATAATTGAATACAGGAGTATATAACTAATATCCTTTTTCTCAGTAGTAAGCAAACGGAAGAGACGTTTCGTAGGAGAGAGAGCCTCCGCAGTATTTACGTCCGTGGCACTATCGCTTACCACACTTTTGTAAGGCATGACTACAAAAGCCATTACTTGATTGCTTTCATTTGTTAGCCATCGATCAGACGAAGAGAATACTGTTTTCGCTTTCTCATCCGTGCTGGGTATTGGATAAATAATACCTCTTTTTCTTTGCAACAAAAATGGGTTGAGATCATCATTTTCTTTTTTAAATAATATAATGGGTTCCGGTGATGCATTAAAAAAGTCAGCTAATTCTTCCAGGGGAATTTGATATTCCAGAATAAGAAGATCAATCTTTCTCCCTGCCTCTACCATGTCGCGTTTTAACTCGGGGAAATCCAGAAAACTATAGCTGCGTATATTATTATCTACAAACCCTAAATCGGCTGGATTAAAATCGTATCGAAGTGCCAAAGCGGCTTCTCGTAGCAGGGAAATCAGGGTATCACTTGTCATAAGATTTTACTGAATGGATTTAAAGACAATGTTTTCTAAAAGCACGTAAAGTCTTTTGTACTGCTTCTTAGGATCGTATTTTATGTCCGAAAGCGTAGGTAGATGTCGCGCATAATAGAGTTGATGTTTCATTGCCAGGAGTACCGTACTCGCAAGGGAGTGCGGAAACTCATAGCCAGGACTGACTTGTTTTATAACGCCAGCAATTTTTTTACATAATGATTTATAAGGTAGGAATAAGCCCTCCTTATTATCAGCATCCACTTGCTTGGTTAAAAATGTTTTTTCAAATTCTGCGCTGACAATTCGCTCGAGTACGCGTTCATCGACATAGGCGACATTCGGATCAAAGGTTTTTTCTTCACAAAGCTTTGCGAGGCAAATTTTTAAACGCTCGGATGGGTCTTTAATATTATTGATGTGGAAATCAATTTTATATTCTAGCCAAGTCCAATACCAGTCGATAATGTAAATCAGCAGCTTATGCTTATTCTCAAAATAACGATAGATGGATGCCTCCGTTGATCCGATTTGTGTGGCTAGTTTTTTAAATGTGAATTCCTCAAAACCTAGTTTATCAACCATTTTAATACTGTGATCAATAATGTTCCTCCCCAACTCGGTTTCCTGAGGATCCCTTACATACAGGTTTTCTGAAAGTTTAAAAGAAAGGATAGTCATACTTGATTAAATGGTAGTAATACTATCAACAACGGAAGCATCGGTATTTTGTTACTGATATTTACCAGAATTTATCTAAAAAACCCATTTTTATCGTCAGATTCTAAAGGTTTGGTAAGCGTTAGCATACCTTTTTACGTGGTATGGTGTGGATTTGGCTCTTGCCTTAGCTTGGTTTGCGCCTCGGCATGTGTGGCTATGGCAAGTGCCCAAAGTGCGGGGACATCGGTGCACAAATCTTTTTAAAAATGCGAAGGGTCGGCCAGTTCTTTTCTCATGTGTCCAACGTTATTTGTTTTTTAAAGTCCAAATTGTCACAAAGTCGTTCACTTGTCCACGTAGGAAATCTTTGCTAGTAGAGTGTCACCCGTCAGTTGAATTTTTTTTGTCCCGCCACATTACCGTCAACGTTTGTGTTCCATGAATAATTATTTTCAGGAGCCATTGAATAAATTTAGCATTTAGCGCTCATTTTTGCCACACTTTCTCATGTCTTTTCTGCAAGGGCACTACTCAAAAGCCGGATGGCTTTGTCCAGGGTGGACACAAAATGAGCCTGTCGGCGAATGTGTGTCCATTTACCTTGCCCTTGACAAGGCCATCAAGGCTTTTGTCTCTTTCATTGCAGAAAAGTAAAAACTGCCATGCTTCCATTAGTGATCCCCGATAGCCATCGTGGTCACAGTTTCGTCATCAGGTGGTTTTTAAAACCCAGGCCCCATACTTTGAAAGCAGAGAATGCGATCTCACCAAACGTTAAGGGGTCCCGGGTTATTTTTTGTGATGTTATTGAAGACAGTAAGTTCAATTCCGCGGTTTTTTTAGTGTTATGTCCTGACCAGCCCTAACTCATAAGGTTTTTGATTTTTGAGTACGAAGTATATTCTGGACAAGAGTTTGCGTGCAATAATGATTATAGCTCTTTTCGCAGTTAGTCTTTTCTTAAGCTCCTCGTAACGCTGCATCATTACGGGGTCGGTGCTAATGGTGGTCCAGGCGCATTCCACCAGTGCACTTCTCAATCCTTTGTGTTGACGATAGGTCATATGTCCGCGCCAATCATGTTCTCCGCTGGAATGGCTGGTGGGTTTAAACCCAACATAACTATTGAATTTTTTGAACGACGCAAAGCGATTTACATCTTCGATTTCAGTTAACAATTGAACGGTGGTTAATGGCCCGATTCCCGGAATGGTTCTGAGTAATTTCGCGTTTTGCTTATATCGTGGTACGCGCTGCAGGTGCCGTACTTGGGTGGAAACTTTCAGAAAATGCTTATATAATGCATTGTATTGCTCCAGGAGCAGATCCAGTGTAAGACGCGTTGTAGTAGATTGAAATTCGATGTCCTTGAGCCACTTTAAGAATGCCTTGGTCCAGTTGCGATTGTCTAGTTTTTCAGGAACGATAATTCCGGCGAAAAGTATTTTGTCTTTGATTCGGTTTTTTACTTTCACCAGATCACCCCATAACTTTTTACGATACCTGAAAAGTTGCCGGTCCCCTTCAGTGGCAAGCTCAGGAACATGAATTGAAGTAAGTAAACCAGATCGCAATGCCTTTTTAATCTTGCGACTATCAGAGGGATCGGTCTTACCGGACGATTCTTTATTTGTAGTTGGGAAATCGGCTGGATTCACCACCAAACAGTCATAACCATAAGAAACCAGCTCACGCTGAATCCAGAAGCCAAACTTGCTGGATTCATAAGCGCACAAGACACTGGCCTTTGGGAAATGTTGATCCAGATAACTCTTCAGCGCGCCAGGCGAAGGCGGCTGACTGAACGTTTTGTGATGGAGCTCTTGGGTAAATGCTAACGCTCCATTGCTTCTTGTGAACATCAATGCCTACAAATAGGTGATGACCTTCGAACGATACGGTTTGCTTTTCCATAATTCTCGTTTTGAGTAAAGTTAACTCCGAGAATTATTACATGGGAACTTTATGACGGCTTGGGCTTTTCGAAGCGCGTCACTGTCCCACGTGGCCGAACGAAATTAAGAAAACTAAACTTCAAATTTACACTTCACCCCAAGCTGACATAAACATTCTGTTATGCCTCGTGCGCGTCCATCGGTACCTTTAAATTGACTTATCTCAAGTCCACCGTTATTCACTTTTACGCCAACGATTCTGCTTATTCAATTTAACCCTTTGCAATATCCTAAATAATAAAATCTCCTATAGTCCTTTGTAGAGTCAGCTAATTCAATTTTGTCAATAGGAATTAGATAATCGTTAAGAATAACTATGGTGTCACTAATAAATCCCGGATTCCCATCGTCAAGCTTCATAAAGATCGTGTCTCCAGATTTAGCCCACTGTCCGGTATACCAGGAATTTGCAAAGAATACTCCTGTTGAATTTATTTCAAAGGACTTGTCTTCTCGAAATTTTATATAGGATTGGTTTTGAGTGCCCTCATAGCAAGCTCTGAATTCAACTTTACTTTCTAAATTCTCAGAGTCGAATTGCCATGGACTAAAGAATGTATAAATGAGAGTTGTCAGCGCTATAATTGTCGGTAAACAATACATTAAAGTTAGATTTTGTTTGTTACGAACAGCGCCAATTAGTCCTTTAATTGCGTAATAAATGTTGTCGGAATAAGGAGTGTTAGAATGAGGAAAACTGCTCCGGTTAAATGCTTGTCAATGTGGTGGTAAAAAGCTGTCACCGCGAGAAATGCAATACACACAGAAGTAACTATAATTGTCTGCGTGATTGATTTATAATTATTCATTTATTGTCAGTCAGTCTGTTTGTGTTTGGATTATCTTAGCGCATGAGGCATAACACTCCCCTATACGTACGTGTTATAATTCCTTATTGAAATATACAGATTTTGTCCCTCTATTATCCACTCCAGAAACCAATTCCTCTCTCTGTTATCTCCTTAACCATTCTTTACCTTTCTAAACTAGCTCCGCTCATCTCCCTTCCACTATCCCACAAAACTGTTTTGCCAGCATCTCCCTGGAATATTTCTGCTCCGCCAACCGTCTCGCTGCCTGCTGATATTGTTTTAATAATTTCCGGTCATCCAGAAAGGGTTTAATCTTTTCTACAAAATTTTTGGGATGCCGCTGGTCGATGGAGACACCGCATCGTTCCTGCTCCACTTCATCTTTTATCCATCCGCCAAAGTTGATGATCACGAGTTTTCCCGAGGCGAGCCCATCGAAGTATTTGTTGGGCGAGCCGGTTTCCAGAATTTTTATGGGTTGGTAGCAAATGAAAACCGCATCCGTAACATTCATGATTTCCCTCACACCATCGCGGTTGCGGAAGGGAAGAAAAGTAAGGTTAGACAACTCAAGCCTTTTCGCCGAATTCTGGTGGACTTCCAGCATGGCTCCATCGCCGCACAAAAGAAAATGAATGGGCAAACCGGCCTTCTGACTTTCATCCGCACACGCCAGATAAAATTCCAATCCATTCGCCACCCCGATGGCCCCGATGTACGCCACAACAAACTTTCCCCTGACGTTAAACTTCTCCTCCAGCGAGGGTCGCTTTTCTTCCGGTATAAAGAAACCCGTATCGGCCATGTTGGGTAAAACGTGAACCGCTTTTCCTTTTACTTTACTTTCAACGATCGTTTTTATAGAGGAAGATAATGCCACCACAGACAATGCCTGTTGATAGATCGCGGCCTCCAACGCATAAAGGGTACGTTGTAAAAAGCGGTTGCGGATGAATTCCATGGCAATGGGCGCATCCGGCCACAGATCCCCGACTTCGAAGATAAACGGGATCCCGTACCTGATTTTTAACCACATCGCGACAAGGCCTGTCGTCAGGGGTACGGATATCGCATAACATACATCCACATCCCTGTGCAGCCCTGCATATTTTACTGACTGGACCACAAACTTGAAAAAGGAGTTCACCCGTTTATTAAAACCAAAACGATTGTCGTAAGGAACAGGCAGGTAATGAACTTCAATACCTTCAATCATCTCTTTTCTGTACAACGCTTCATTGTGGGCAGTGATCACCACGGTTTGAATGCCCTGGTCGACCAACGCCTTCGCCAGGTAATAAGAGCGAACCGCCCCTCCACGTTGTGGAACCTTAAAGTGCTGATGGAGAATCAAAACTTTCACGGGTACAAAGAAACGCATTCAACGACAGTCCCGGAAACGGGAAAAGTTTTATATCGGGAATGAAGGGAAAAGGGATCAGGTGCGCAGGTGTTAGGGTGTTAGGGTGTTAAGGTGTTAGGGTGCTAAGGTGTTCAGGTTGAAGGTTAGTTGGGGTGATGGGGGTGTGAAGGTGTTGAGGTTGTTCAGGTGCTGAGGTGTGAGGTGCTCAGTGTTGGGTTCCTCAAGTATTGAAATGCTCAGGTGTTGGGGTAAGAAGGTGTTAAGGTTGAGGTGTGGGGATGTAGGATCCAGTTTTCGGCTATGGTTCAAAGTTTAGGATAATGGCAAAAAAAAATCGCAGTGTGTGAATCACTGCGATCGTATGCTTTTAAATAGCCACCAGCGCCTTTGAAGTGAAGGCGTACCGAAGGCATCGGGATACCATTATAAAAGACTCATTACTACTAGTCTTTAGTCTGAAGACTGCGGGAGTAATTTAAAATATTAAAGACGGTTGCATTTGAGGGTTCCAGGGCTGAAGCATCCAATCCTTTCAAAGTGGCGGATACTTCATTAAACAACGCTCTTAACTCTCCATCACAAATTAACGCATGGTCAATTTCCTTCTTCTCGTCCTCCGTAATCTCGCGGTATAAATACCTGATCAAATCCGTTTGGGTAAATACTTTTATCATAGGCTCTGTGTTTCACCATTTTTTTGCGCAGGTTAATAAGTGCATAACGCATTCTTCCCAACGCAGTGTTGATGCTGACTCCGGTGCGGGTGGCTATTTCCTGAAAACTCATGTCAAAATAGTGCCGCATAATCAAAACGTGCTTTTGTTCAACCGGTAACTCCCGGATATAGTCCCTCAACTTGGACCGCGTCTCGCGCATCATCTGCTTATCTTCACTGGATTCTTCCGAAAAATCCATAGAATTAAAAACCTTGCTGCCATCTTCCAATACAACCTCCGGGTAACGCTTTTCCTTTCTGAAATGGTCGATAGCCAGGTTATGGGCTATCCTACTGATCCAGGGCAGGAATTTTCCCTCTTCATTATAACGGCCTCCACGAATAGTGTTGATCGCCTTAACGAAGGTTTCCTGTAAAAGATCTTCAGCGGTATACCGATCTTTAACAATCAGGTATATAGCGGTATAGATTTTCGACTTGTGTCTGTAAAGGAGCACTTCGAAAGCTTCTTCGTTACCGGTTCGATAGAGCGACACGAGCTGGCTGTCGCTTAATCCTTTGTCTATCATTCTGCTTCACATTTAGGTAACGTAGAGGTTTCGCTCGATATTGTGCTGGGTTTGATGAGTATTTGACCTGAATTGGTTTGAAAAGATAAAACTATTTCGACGATTCACAAAAAATTTTTAAAAAAATTCTTGCCTTCTATATAAATTCTTTAGGTATTTGTCGCATATTTTTCGTGTGGAAATTATCTATGGCAACCAGCAAAAAACGTACAATTAAGAGTCTTGAAAATCTTTCCGAAGATTTGCGGGACTTGATCCGGGATCAATATCCTACTGGATATGAAGCTAGCATTACCCGCATAACGAATGCAAAAAAAGAGCCAATCTTTGTTTTTCCGCTGGAAACACAGGATGCTACCTATCTTATTAAAGTCCCGGCTACCAAAAACAGCGATGGCGAATACGACGTGGAATCAACCCCGGAACCGGAAGTTGAAAAAGTGGCGGACCCTGCCGAGGACGATTTCGGAACCGATGACAGCTACGCCGCAACCGCAGAGGGGGATGAAGGCTTTGATGAAGAAGGCGGGCCCCGTAAAACCCGCGAAGCCAGCTATGATCCTGACTTTGATACCTGATTAAAATCCTTTTCCATCCACACCATCCACCAGGGATGGTGTTTTTATTTAATCAATCGAGGCAAAAATTCTACACCCGCCGTGGTTAATCTTTATGCTGTAAAGATTGTTACAACCGAATATTCCAATTTTCTAAAAGAAAACAGTGATCCAGGCCTTACCCATACTCGATTCATACTTAGACGACTTAGATCCCCGCCAATTTATTATTATCAAAAGGGCGCGGGTCAATAACCTTAAAAATCTCAGCGTAGCCATTCCGAGAAATAAACTGGTCGTCATCACGGGCTTATCGGGTTCCGGAAAATCCTCCCTGGCTTTTGATACCCTTTTTGCGGAAGGCCAGCGCATGTACGTCGAAAGTCTTAGCTCCTACGCGCGCCAGTTTCTGGGCAGAATGGAAAAACCGGATGTCGATTATATCCGTGGGGTATCCCCGGCTATCGCTATTGAACAAAAAGTAAACACACGCAATCCAAGGTCGACAGTCGGAACCACCACCGAGATTTATGATTACCTGAAACTGCTGTTCGCCAGAATTGGAAAAACCCTTTCCCCTATCAGTGGCAAGGAAGTCAAGCGCGATACGGTAACGGATGTGGTCAATGCCATCAACCGTTTGGATGCTGGCACCAGGGTAATGGTCGCCTGCCCCATTCATGTTAAAAAAGGACGAAAACTGAATGACGAATTAAGCCTTTTATTAAGCAAAGGGTTTGCCCGCATTCTGGTCAATGGCGAGGTCAAGTTCATTGAAGAAATATTGACGCCAGAAGAAACCACCGGTAAGAAAAAGAAATCTGTAAAAATTGAGGGTGAAACTGAAATATTAATAGACAGGGCTTCCGTTAATCCGGAGGATGACGACACTAACTACCGCCTTTCAGATTCTGTGCAAACCGCTTTCTTTGAAGGCGAAGGCGATTGCCTGGTGTATTCTGAAATCCCCGACAAGGGCGCATTCAAGCGTCATCATTTCTCGGATAAATTTGAATTAGATGGGATGTCTTTCACCGAGCCATCAGTCAATTTTTTCAGCTTTAACAATCCCTACGGCGCCTGCCAGACTTGCGAAGGTTTCGGGAAAGTGCTGGGTATTGATGAGGACCTGGTTATTCCCGATAAATCACTTTCCGTATACGAGGGCGCCATCGCTCCCTGGCGCAGTGAAGCCATGAGCGAGTGGGCTAAACCCCTATTAAAAAATGGTATCAAATTCGATTTCCCTATCCATCGGCCTTATAATGAACTGACTGTTCAGGAGCGCGAACTCCTATGGAATGGCAACGAATATTTTGAGGGCATTCACGCCTTCTTCAAATACCTGGAAACAAAATCCTATAAAATACAGTATCGGGTTATGCTTTCACGCTATCGCGGAAGAACGAACTGCCCGGACTGTCGCGGTACCCGTTTGCGAAAGGATGCACAATATGTGAAGATCGTCAATACTTCTATCACGGATATTGTTCTGATGCCGATCGAGGATGCACTCGTATTTTTTGAGAACATCAAACTACCGGAGTTCGACCGCAAGGTGTCGGACAGAATCCTTACCGAGATCAAGACCCGGTTAACGTATATGGACAAGGTTGGATTGGGGTACCTCAACCTGAACCGGATCACTTCGACCTTATCGGGAGGAGAATATCAACGCATCAAGCTTGCGACTTCGCTGGGAAGCGCGCTCGTTGGTTCGATGTACGTGCTCGATGAACCCAGCATCGGATTGCACCCAAGAGATACCGCCAGGATGGTGGAAGTATTGAAGTCCTTGCGCGACCTCGGGAATACAGTCATCGTCGTGGAGCATGAAGAAGAAATTATGCGGGCGGCAGATCAGATCATTGATATCGGACCAGATGCGGGTAGCCATGGCGGTGAACTCGTTTTTCAGGGATCGATTGAGGATCTTAATGGAACAGAATCTTCCCATACAACCGATTATCTCAGTCACCGTGAAAAAATTGCTGTTCCCACGCGTCGGCGGAAATGGAAGGATTCCATTGTCGTGATGGGCGCACGGGAAAATAACCTGAAGAATCTTACGGTCACTTTTCCTTTGGGAATTCTTACGGTTGTTACCGGGGTCAGTGGCTCGGGAAAATCCACGCTCGTCAAAAAAATTCTTTATCCGTCAGTTGGGAGAATGAACGGCTCCGTTGCGGAAACGCCGGGAAAATATGATAAACTGGACGGCGATGTCTCCCGCATCACGCAGGTGGAATTTGTCGATCAGAACCCGATCGGAAAATCTTCCCGATCAAACCCTATCAGTTATGTAAAAGCATACGATCTCATCCGTCAGCTTTACGCGGATCAGAACCTGTCTAAGACACGGGGATACAAACCTTCGCATTTTTCCTTTAATGTTGAAGGAGGACGATGCGAAACCTGTCAGGGAGAAGGGGAAATAAAAGTGGAGATGCAGTTCATGGCCGATATTTTTCTTCGCTGTGAAAGTTGTAACGGAAAACGCTTCAAACAGGAAGTGCTGGAAGTTGAATTTGATGGCAAAAATATTTCAGATATGCTTGCACTCACAGTGGAAGAGTCGCTGACTTTCTTCAAGGACAAAAAAACCATTTACGACAAGATACTTCCCTTGTTTGAAGTAGGATTGGGTTACGTCAAGCTGGGGCAATCGTCTAATTCACTCAGCGGAGGCGAAGCACAACGCGTGAAGCTGGCTTCGTTCCTGGGAAAAAATTCAGCCAACGGGAATATCCTTTTTATTTTCGATGAACCTACGACGGGGTTACACTTCCATGATATTTCAAAATTGCTGACAGCGATGAATGCGCTGGTGGATGATGGCCATACTGTCATTATAATAGAGCACAATCTGGAGGTGATCAAGTGTGCAGACTGGATCATTGACCTCGGTCCGGAGGGCGGGGAAAAGAATGGTGGCAGCCTGCTTTTTGCCGGTACTCCCGAAGACATGGTCAAGAAAGCAAAAGGTTACACTGCCGAATTTCTCAAGACAAAACTTTGATATAATCTTTAGCCTTACGGGATGAAATTCGTTAACTTTCCTGAAAGGATAAAGCAAGTTATGCAGGATGTTTCAAAGGCTTTTTTCACGTAAGGTTTAGTCATTTTTCCTGTGATTAAGGTCAGGGTGACGCCAGTAAAATGGTCGCCACTGGCCTCAGGGGGCGTAGGTGTACATGATTAGAACCCTGGGATACATCTTTCACTACCTTCAATTCCGTGCCTTGTAGGGAAAGCCATCGCTGTTTGAGAGTCATTATGACGACCAGTTCATTTATCATATTACTTTTTTTTGGATTGCTACCGCCGGTGGTTATGAAACCTTTGCAGGAGGAAAAAATCTATACGGTCAGTGAAGTTAGTGTGAAGCCTAATCCAGTAAAGGGAATGAATGATTTTCATAACCGGTGGATCAAGAAGGTGGTGTATCCTAAGGAGGCAGTCCAGGCAAAAATTCAGGGGATGGTATTCGTTGAGTTTATCGTCAACAAAGATGGAACGGTTACCGGAGCGGCGATTAAATCGGGGATTGGTTATGGATGCGACGAGGTGGCGCTGAGCGGTTTCCTCGAAGCCAGTAAAGAACCCTGGAAGCCTGCTATTAAAAATGATCAACCGGTAAAAGTCAAAATGGTCGTGCCTTTTTCTTTTCGGATTATTGAAAATTGAGGAAGTTTTTTTCAACTCACGGGATTAAGTCCCGGCGGGCCTGTAGGGGCGACGCATATGGTAGCCCCCGGTTTTAACTGGTTTAGAAATACAAAATGCAAATCACAAAGTTTCACAGAGTAATTTTCTTTCTTTTTGTGCGGCTGAAAATGTTGGCAACATGAATTCGTGAGTGCTTCTGAGCGTGAGCTAGAGATCACGGAGAGTCTCGAGTAATTACAGATATCGGGCGCGAGCGATAAGGGTGAAAAAAATAAAAATTCCCCTCCTTTCCAAGGAGGGGACGTTACGCCGCTAAGGCGCAACGGGGGTGGTTAAACCCGGTCTTCGGCACTTAACAAAGGCGAATCACCTCACCCATCTACTATTGTGCGTCTGATCGTTTGTAGAGCCCTCTCCTGAAGGACAAGGTTCTTTGTATGCAGGACTTAACGAAACAAGAGCTCCCAATAATTTCGGGTTCGTTTGCTTTGTATCAAAAAGCCCTGTAGGGCCCGGCGGGACGACCTTATGGTAGTAGTAAAGTGCGAATTATTTTTGCGCCTGGCACGAAAATTCCCAGGGGAGATAAAAGATCATGGCGCAGGATATAATTACATGGATCGAAGGGCAATTCCCGAGCCCACATACGGGAGAAATTTGATAGACTCGGTTTCACCACCCCTGTTCGGGCTACGCCCTGGAACGGTCCCCTCTTTGAA
>JBDSIM010000151.1:0-4005 GCA_039917935.1 Cyclobacteriaceae bacterium
CAATCGAAATGATCACCATTGGAAATTTTTTCTTCAAGTATCGAAATCTCATCTTCCCCTTTTTCGGACTATTAATTTTTATCCCCTCCCCCCACGTTTTTAATGAACAAATGTTTGGTCCGAATTATTATAGTATCCCTTTAACTTTAGGTCTTATGGTAGCTATCTCTGGCCAACTCATACGGGCCATAACCATTGGCTTGAAGTACATTGTAAGGGGAGGGAAAAATAAAAAGGTGTATGCCGAAGATCTGGTGACAGTGGGATTTTTTAATCATTGCCGAAATCCACTCTATGTCGGCAACATCCTCATGCTGACCGGTGTTGGCATACTGTCCAACTCCCTATATTTTCTACTGATTGTTGTTCCGCTGTTTTGTTTTATATATCAGGCTATCGTACTCGCAGAAGAAAATTACCTGCGTGGGAAATTTGGCCCGCAATATGAAAATTATTTCCACGAGGTAAATCGTTGGATACCTTCCTTTAAAGGTATAAAAGCCACGATGGCCTCCATGGAATTCAATTGGAGAAGATATATCGCGCGCGAGTATAATACCATTTACCTCCTTCTTTTATCGATGATCATTATTCTCATGACCCATCATCCACAGCTGATTAAATTAGCCACCACCGAAAAACTTGAGGTGTTCCTGGTAAGTTTTTTAATCCTTTCGGTGATATATCTGGTAGTCCGTTATTTAAAGAAATCCAATAAATTAAAACCGCGGGCGGTAATATGAAATTATGAACTTAGGTTAAATAAAGTAGTCTCTTACTTACTAGCCATGCTAAGTACTTATACAAATCAGACTCTTTTATTTTGGTGCTATTTTAAAGATAATTCCTCCTCAAAACACTGCATAACCGTACCCGCTTTACTATCAAAGTTTAAAAATTCCATGGAGACTGAGGTCATAAGGGAAAAATTCAACTGACCAGGTGCAGATCCGATAGCCGCGAACCTTGACTGGACCTTTTTTATAATTGAACTTACGAGTTACCTAAGGCGTTTGCCATTTGATAGGCATCTATATTTCTTATTACGAAATCTCACCTGATAGTGAAGAATCTTTTGTTATTCATCATCCTTACCGTTTCATCCGTGGCATGGGCACAGGTGACCAAAGTTACTGTCTCGGGCATTATCCAGGTTAAACAATCAAAGGCAAAACTGCCTTATGTAAATGTGGTTGTTAAAAGCACACATGATAACGTATTCGTAGCTGGGACTGTCACGGATGATCTGGGACTTTTTTCCTTAGCAGGCATAGCCCCAGGAAACTATATCATGGAATTATCTTATCTGGGTTTTACCAATAAGACAATGCCTCTCCTTGTCGGGAGACTTAGTGAATTTCTCGATGTCGGACTAGTAGATCTCGAAGAGGCCGCCACTACACTCGCAGAGGTGGTTGTTGAGGGTACACAGGATGCCGTAGCTGAAACAATGGAGAAAAAAGTCTTCAAGATGGAGGATAATATTAATCAAAGTGGTGGTTCACTTCTTCAGGTGATGCAAAACCTGCCGGGAGTTACCATCAGTCAGGAAGGGACCGTACGGCTGCGAGGAAGTGACAGGGTAACCTTACTCATAGATGGAAGGCAAACCGCGTTGACAGGATTTGGGAACCAGGCTAGCCTTGACAACATCCCTGCCTCCGCTATTGAAAGAATAGAAGTCATTAACAATCCATCCGCTAAGTATGATGCCAATGGCAATGCCGGAATTATCAACATTATATACAAAAAAGAAGTAAAGAAAGGCTTCAATGGGAAAGTTGGTCTTGCAGCGGGAGTGGGTGCCCTTTGGATCAAAAAAGAAAATTACCCCACCATCAGACCCCAATACCAAAACACACCGAAAATTAATCCATCGCTGTCCCTTAACTACCGGAAGAAAAAAGTGAATGTCTTTTTTCAAGCTGACAACCTGTACACCAAAACGCTGAATAAGAACGAATTTGTTGACCGTTATTATGATAACGGAGACACTGTCAGACAACAAACTAAAAGAAACCGGACTACCAATATTATTACCGGAAAGGGAGGCTTTGACTGGTTTGTGAGCGAACGAAATACAGTTTCGGCTTCCGGTCTTTTTAGCAGTGAAAAAATTCTTGACCGGGGAGACGAGCCATTCTTTAATGGTAACCTTTCGGAAAGACAGCGCCTTTGGCAATTTTTGGAGGACGAACTAAAGACAACCGTTACTTTATCATCATCATGGCAGCATAAGTATGTACAACCGGGAAGATTCCTCAATATTGCCTATAACTACACGTTCCATCGGGAGGACGAGAAATACTTCTTCACAAACATTTTATCTGCCTACACCGGGGAGGATTCCTTCAAGTTAATTTCTGATGAGCATGTAACGGATGTGACCGTTGATTATGTGCATCCGCTAAGGTATGGAAGATTCGAAACTGGCGCCAAATTCAGGGCGAGGGGAATTCCAACAGACATGAAATTTTTCCCCGGGCTTAATTCTCCCCTGGACGTTAATGCCGGAGGCTATGCCAATTATAATGAGATAATTCCTGTATTGTATGGCAACTACGTGTTGGAGAATGAAAACCTGGAGGTAGAAGCAGGCCTTCGGGTTGAATATGTGGATCTCTACTATAAAGTAGATCCCAATCACAATACTTATAAAAGTGATGGATATCAGTATACACAACCGTTTCCGAATCTCAGGCTTGCCTATAAGTTAGATCCCAACAATACCTTGTCGCTATTTTACACCAGGAGGGTTGACAGACCTAACGAGGTGGATATACGCATTTTTCCCAAGTATGATGATATAGAAATTATCAAGGTGGGCAACCCTGGATTACGACCACAGTTTACTAACTCAATTGAGTCAGGATATAAAACAAGCAGTGACCGGGGATATCTGTATGCTGCCATTTACCACAAACGGATGGAATCGACCATTACGCGTATTGCAAGCATTCAACCAGGAAGCACATTAATCTATAATATTTTCCAAAATGCCGGTGACAGCCAAACGACCGGTGTTGAAATTATTCTGTCCCAGAACCTTGATAAATGGGCAACGCTAAATCTAAACTTAAACGGCTATCAGAATACAATAGAGGCATTCAGCGTTGTAAATAAGTACCCGGAAGAAAATACGTTTTCGGCGGAAAAACAGGAAATGTTGTCGGGTAGTATAAAGCTTAATGGCCTGTTTCACCTGCCCCGTCAAACCGATATTCAGATATCAAGTGTTTACCTGGCCCCGGATGTAGTTCCCCAGGGGAGAACCTACTCACGATTCTCCATTGACATAGGGGTTAAGAAAAATATTCAAAATGGTAAGGGGGAATTGTTCCTTAATGCGACCGATATAGCCAATACTATGCGGATAAAAAGAGAAATCAAAGGCGATGGGTTTAGATTCATTAGCAACGACTATTATGAAACGCAGGTGATCAGGGTAGGCTATAATTATAAATTTTAATCTATTTCGTAGACGGCTTCACGTAGGCAAGGGGCAGATTGGTTTGCGTGAGAGGTGGTTTATTGGTATGCAGGGCGGTAATCTTTTATAAAAATATCAAGGCACTTGATTTTATGCTTGTTAAGTCACTGCCAAATTTTTATTCAAGCTTAAGCGGGATTGAACTTCCCATGCCAAAATACGAGTTTCCACCGGAGTACCAGAGAACAAGTCGCTTACCTTATTACGCTACGGGTTTCAATAGTATTGAGGTAATTTGAAACCGGGGATTACAAAATTGTTCATGCCATCAGATTCCGTGATTTCGATTCGAAGTTGTAATCCGTGCTTGAACCTTAAGGTACTTTGAACTTCAAACCATTGTTGTCCGGGGAAAATTAATTTTCTAAAAAAATCCAGCGTGGTCTCAACAAAATGGAAGGTTCTTATTCTTAAGATAGAAGGAAGGCCCCTGGTTTATTTCTAACGCCATTTCCAATTCGGCGTTCTGCTTTGCGTGCCAGATCCTCATCACCAGATTTTGACTTGTGCATGGC
>JBDSIM010000152.1:0-29445 GCA_039917935.1 Cyclobacteriaceae bacterium
GATCGTTAAAGTGTAGCCATACCGTTGTGTATCAAAAAATCCCCTCCTTTTTTCAAGGAGGGGACGTTACGCCGTCCAGGCGAAACGGGGGTGGTTGCAACCTGGTCTTCCAAATATTCTCAAAACCAATTAACCATCTCACTCGGGACGAGTTTTAATAAAGTAGTTCAGATTAAGAGAAATAATTTTTCAAAATAAAATATTTCTAAACCCTAGCCGTCGTCGTTCATAACTACCTTGTGGCCCTGATGAAAAATGAACGCTTATTGTTGCTGATTCTGTCAGCCGGAATGTTTGCCCATATCATGGATTTTATGATCATAATGCCATTGGGCCCACAACTCATGCGGCTTTTTGATATTTCGCCCCAGGAATTCAGTTTACTGGTTGCCTCCTACACCATTACTGCAGGAGTATCAGGATTTTTCTCCGCCTTTTTTATTGACCGGTATGACAGGAAAAAAAGTCTCGTCATCGTGTATGCGGGATTCGCGCTGGGAACCCTGGCTTGTGCGATGGCACCGACATACACATTTCTTCTGCTGGCGCGCGCGCTGACGGGGGCTTTTGGCGGTGTGGTCGGAGCCCTGATTTTGTCCATCGTAAGTGATGTTGTGCCCCTGGAAAGAAGAGCCCAGGGCATTGGTTTTGTCATGGCTTCGTTTGGCGTGGCTTCTGTATTGGGGGTTCCATTTGGATTATTTCTGGCGGGTAAATTCTCCTGGCATGCGCCGTTCTTACTTCTCGGGGGACTCGCCATCCTAATCACCTTTCTGGTAATGGCCGCGGTTCCCTCACTCACTAAACATTTGAGGAATGAAGGTCATCACTCGCCAATGGAAGTTTTAAGGCAGATCTTCGGGCGGCGGAATGCCCGGCTCGGCCTGACATTTACGGCCGTTCTTATGCTGGGACATTTTACCATCATTCCATTTCTTGCAACTTACCTCGTCGGCAACGTTGGCTTCTCTGAAAATGACCTTACTTACATCTACCTTGTGGGTGGCGTTTGTACTTTATTGTTTTCACCCTGGGTGGGCCGCATGGCCGATAAATACGGAAGATTAAAAATTTTTACCATCTTCGGCTCGCTTGTCATTATTCCCATCATCGTAATCACGAATCTCACTCCTGTGCCACTAGCCGTAGCGTTATGTATCAGCGCCGTATTTTTTATATTCAGCAATGGCCGGATGGTGCCCTCTACCACGATGGAGACCGCCGTTATAAAACCAGAAGTGCGCGGGAGTTACATGAGCATACGTTCGTCTGTGCAACAGCTTACCTCGGGGCTGGCATCTTTTATCGCGGGGTTAATCATTACGGAACAACCCTCCATCTTTGATGCGAAAGCGAAAGCTCTGGTGAATTATGATTATGTCGGATTCATCGCTGTTTTTTTCAGCCTTGTTTCTTTATACATAGCCCGCAAATTAACGGTAGCACCAGAAACGGAAAGGTCTCAATAAAAAAATTGGATTTGGGAAGAGAAAAAACGTGCAAGCGAAAGGATGGACCCAACACCAACAACGAAAGTCCTTATTCAAAACGCAGCGATTCGATTGGGTCTAGTTTCGAAGCTTTGTGCGCAGGGTAATATCCAGAAATTAATCCCACCACAATGCATACGACCAGGCCCAGTATCATTTCATTCCATGGTATGACAAAAACATCAATTCTCATCAGCTTGGCCAGTAGATTACCAATCAGAATACCCAGGATAACACCGGCGATTCCACCGAGCAGACACACTACAATTGCTTCAATCACAAATTGCTGACGAATGCGCAGTGGGGTCGCGCCAAGGGCTTTTCGCACGCCCACTTCCCGGGTTCTTTCGGTGACAGAAACGAGCATAATATTCATCAGGGCAATGGATGCTCCCAGAAGGGTGATAAAACCTATCCCTACACCTGCAATTCTTAATCCGGAAGTGATGCTTTCAAGTTCCTGGGCAAGCGTCTCACTTTGTTCAAGCTCAAAGGAATTTTCCTGTCCGACATCATCACCCCTGATTCTTCTCATTACCCCGGTAGCCTCCCCCATCGCATATTCAACCTGGGAGGGATCAGCAATACCTACCGTCAATTCATACCAAAGGCCCCTGCCCTTGGCCATTTGATTGGCTTTGATGATGGGAATAAAAACCATGTTGTCGAAATTATCTTCCGCCAGCATCCCTTTCTCTTTTAACAGGCCAATGATCTTGAACTTGGATCCCAAAAAGGTTATTTCCGACCCCAGAGGTTCCTCCTTATCCTTGAAAAGAGTTTCATATACTTTGTATCCGATCACCGCTACCTGGGTACCATACTGTATTTCCAGGGTTGAGAAACCCCTTCCTTTTTCAAAATCCAACCCTTTGATAGCAAAATACTCTTCGTTCGTGCCATTCACAGCCACATTTGGATTTGTCTTTTGCGATAATCGCTTGATCTCAGCAATACCCGTCAGGTAGGAGGATAAACTTACGGTGGATGAAAATTTAAACTGATCGATAAACTTAAACGACTCTCCCATCGTTATCTGCGGATATGTTTTCTGGGTGACTCCCTGGGTATTCATATTCCGGTTGGTCTTTGAATTAATATCGAATGTATTGACGCCGAGGGAGGATAAGCTCTCACTCACCGAATGCTCAATACCCTCAATGGTTGTGAGCATACCTACTAATGCGGTTATGCCAATAGCCACAATAAGGGATGTGAGCACCGATCTAAGCATATTTGCCTGGATGGATCTCAACCCTTCCTTGATATTTTCGATAAGATTCATGGTTATAGTGGCAATGTAATAGGCAATACGTTGAAAAACAGGGTTAAATATTACACTTTGGCCCTTATTTTTTATTAAAACCGGTAATTCAAATAAAGTTATGCAAATACGCCTGATGATCGGTAAATTTATAGCCACTATTAAGGGTTTGTTTACGATGCGATCATTCCTGTTGTTATGCTTTCTTTTCTTTTGTCGGTTGGCGCAGGCTAATTCCATCCTTATTCCTATGGATGGAAATCAAACCAATCACCTGAAAGCCTATGGAATTGCGTATTGGATTTTAAAAAATGAAATTGAAGTAGACTGGCTGCTCAATTATCGCGGAGGCAGTTTCATGGTAAAGCAACATCCGGCTATTCAAAATGAGTTGGTTATCCGGGGCGTAAGTTTTGAAGTGATCTCGGATGCACAGGCCAATCAGATCATTACCGAAATTGCCAGTCCGGCGCTGAATTATGATGTGATGAAGCTGGAAAAATACCCGCGCATTGCCGTATACTCTCCCAAGTCGAAACAACCGTGGGATGACGCGGTAACGCTGGTGCTTACTTATGCTGAAATTCCTTATGACGTTATTTTTGATGATGAGGTCATGAACGGAGTGCTGCCGAAGTACGATTGGATCCATCTGCATCATGAAGATTTTACAGGCCAGTATGGAAAATTCTATAGTCAGTTCAGCAACATGCCGTGGTACGTTGAGCAGGTTAAAGAATCGGAAGATCTTGCGCGCAAACACGGTTTTCATAAGGTTTCTCAGCTAAAGCTGGCCGTGACTAAAAAGATGAAGGAATTTATCGCAGGGGGAGGATTTTTATTTGCCATGTGCTCGGCAACGGATACGTATGATATTGCCCTGGCCGCAGAAGGTGTTGACATTTGTGAGCGGATGTTCGATGGCGATCCCGCTGACCCGCTTGCACAACAGAAGTTAAATTACGAGAACACGCTCGCGTTTACAGACTTCAGGCTGAAGCGCGACCCTTACGAATATGAGTTTTCCGACATTGATAATCATCCCAATGAACGGGGTCTGAGGCAGGACAATGACTATTTCAATATTTTCGAATTTTCGGCAAAGTGGGATCCCATTCCCACAATGTTAACCCAGAATCACACACGGGTTATCCCTGGCTTTTTTGGTCAAACCACGGGCTTCAAAAAATCGCTGATTAAACCCGACGCCGTAGTCATGGGTGAAAATCGCGATATCAAAGAAGCCAAATATATTCATGGCATTTTTGGAAAAGGTTTCTGGACGTTTTACGGTGGCCATGACCCCGAAGACTATCAGCATCAGGTTCATGAAGAACCGACCGACCTGCATCAACATCCTAATTCGCCAGGTTACAGGCTCATTCTAAATAATGTTCTTTTTCCAGCTGCGAAAAAGAAGAAGCAAAAAACATGATGCTAGTCGGAATTTATTTCCTGCGAAATAAATGCTCCGAAGTTATCTGCGAGGTTGATCCATCCAATGCCAAATGCTCAATCCGAAAAAACATAAAGATCAAGCATGTTTACAATCAACACGTTTACAATTATTTTAATTTTGATATTCATCACAGGTGGCAGTTGCCGGTCAGCGCAAAATAAGTCGGATCAAGAGAAAACTCTCGCATCACTTGTGAGGCAAACCCTTGGTGCTGAAAATGAGATTGTAGTCAATACTTCAGAGACCTATGCTTTGTGTCAGCAGAAAAGACATGCGGACCATTTCCGCCGGAAAATCAAATATATTGTTGTCCGGCTGTCAGACAATACCATTGTCCGCGAAGGATACTTCAGCGGCGGATATGTGAAATGGTATAACCATGATTCCATTGAGGTTTTTTCCTCCTCGCAGTCCGGAAAAGAAGAAAGTAGCACCAAAAAAATAATTCATGTAAATTCACAACCGTAAAATAAGGACCGTTGAGAAAGATTGCCCTGCTCGTTATTTTCTTTTGCACTTTCCTCTGGGGAGGTATTGAATTAAAAAACAATTCAAAAAAATCTCACCATGTCCAGCCTCTATTCAAGAAGTTGAGTAAAACGGATAAACCTGCCAGGTATCTGGAGTTTCATCGTGGCATTCGCACCCGCGATAATGAAAACGCTCCGCAATATGCATCTGGCTATAAATGGAGTGAACTTCATCGTGCAAAAGCCAATGCCGTGTCTCGAAAAAGAAATTCTGGAGCAAGGACAAAATCAAACGGTGTCTCAGAATGGATTGAACGCGGCCCCGGGAATGTTCCAGGACGAACGCGGGCACTGCTGAACATTGCCGGAGATGTTAATAACAATGCATGGCTCGCTGGTTCGGCTACCGGCGGTATCTGGAGAACATCGAATGGCGGATCAAGTTGGACTGAAGAAAGTATCGAATTCCCAGCACTTCCGATTTCCTCCTTTGCTTCTGATGCAGCAGCCACGGTTATTTACGCCGGAACCGGTGAATTCATTTCTTCTGTGTATTCTGCCATTGGCAATGGAATTTTTAAATCCATTGATAAAGGGCAGAGCTGGCAACAACTTCCTTCGACCAATAATAATCCCGAGTTTAATATCATTACGCGATTGATAGTAAATCCTGCTGATGGAAATGTGATCCTTGCCTCCACAGCACCTCATAATTTATCCACAGATGACACTTCTTCTATTATGCGATCCACGGATGGCGGTATTACATGGACAAAAGTGAAAGAAATAAAGGGAATTTTTGAACAGATAATAGCGACACCGGGAAACTTTAACATTCAGTATGCCTCACAGAACGGCGCGGGCATTTGGAAATCAACTGATACTGGTCAGACCTGGAATTTATCCAGTGAGGGTATGTCTCCGGATGGTCGCCTGGAGATTTCAGTTTCACCGGTGAGCCCCAATAAAATATTTGTTTCCGCAGAAGGATCGTTGTCAGGAAATCAATCCGATCTGTATTATTCAGACAATTCCGGTGTGACCTGGTCACTCGTAAACATCAGCTTTAATGATGAACCTATAGACTTCCTGGAGGGGCAGGGATTTTATGACAACACAGTTCTTTGTGATCCTTTCACTCCAAACAAGGTTTATTTTGGTGGAGTAAGTCTTTTCACTACCACCCTGGGTACGGGTTCTACCATTGTGGACACCTGGAAATTAGCGGAAAAAGGAACCGAGGGTTTTATTTTCCTCCAATCATTTGAAGACATTGAATGGGATCATCAGCGGCTTACTGTCGATGTTTCGGATCCGAAGATTACGGTTCAATTAAGATTCGGTTCTGGCAGATCACAAAGGGCACACCGGTTTTTCGTTCCTCAGGGGGCGACAAGCGGTGTGGAGGCAAACAATTATACTTACCAGGATTACACTACAACCGTTCCTTTTGAAGCCTGGGATGTTTCGAATCCGGCAACCCCCCGGCAATTGATGGTCTCTTATCGTGATCAGAACCGAAATGGATTTGATCTGGTTTCTCAAAATCTTGACGAGAATGATCCTGCAATCAAGCATAGCAGGGAATATCTTTATATCCATTCTGTGAATTACAACGCCTCCACCCCGAACAGCAATATTACCGTGACGGGGGGGCACGAAAAAAATCTACTGTATACTATTTTTCCGGCACTTGCTGCAGGTGCCACCTGGCCAGCTGCATTGCCAAACTCGAGCATAGAGATACAATATGCAGGCATCGCGAAACTTAATGCCAGTACCCAGACCGTTGCTGATGGGCGGGGATCTTTTGACAATAAAAACAAATCGAACCAGATTAATTTAAGTCAGGGAGTCCATCCCGACCATCATGCGCTGGTGCCCATCACTATCGATCCTGCGGGAAAAACCTTCAAACTTCTTCTGGGAAATGATGGTGGTGTTTTCGTTTCTAAAGTTTCAATAAGTCCGGGCACTACGGAGGGCGACTGGTTGTTTAAAGGTTTAGGTTATAATACCGGCCAATTTTACGGGGCGGATAAACGGCCCGGCAGAGATCAGTATATCGGTGGCCTTCAGGATAACGGAACACGCATCTCTTCGTCGACACAATCAGCTTCAGCACAAAGTAGTTACCAGTACGCGATAGGTGGCGATGGTTTTGAGGTTTTATGGAATAATAAAGATGACAGTAAAATATTAGGATCCGTTTACTATGCGCAGATCAGCCAAACTACCAGCGGCGGAAATTCGTGGGAAACCGCGACAAGAGGGCTCAATCAAAATTCCACGGATTTTCCATTTGTCACTAAGCTTTCTAATTCCAAAGATTTTCCCGACCGGGTTTTTACCGTTGGTACAAAAGGAGTTTACATATCCAATGACTTTGGGTCGAACTGGGCATTAACTTCGATACCGGAAAAATTTGTTATTGGTACTGGATTCTATCTTGATGTTGAGGTCTCCCGGGCAAATGCCAATATTGTCTGGGCAGGCAGCGGAATGACCGACAGTGGTGGAAGTGCCATAAGGAATCTGCATGTGTCCATCAATGGGGGTGCAACGTTTTCAACTACCAATAATTTTACAACGGTTGAACTGGGTAACATTACTAAGCTAGCCTCTCACCCAATTGAGCAAAATACCGCCTATGCGTTATTTTCTTTTTCTAAAAGCCCCAAGATCTTAAGGACAACCGACCTGGGCCAGTCATGGGAAGATATTTCCGGATTTGGCACCGGATCAACCAGCACAAACGGATTTCCTGATGTCGCTGTGTATTGTCTATATGTTCGCCCCGACAATCCTGACATTATCTGGGCAGGTACTGAAATCGGGATTGTCGAATCAATGGATAACGGACAAAACTGGGCAATCATTGATGATTTTCCCAACGTTTCCGTATGGGACATGAAAGGTCAGGATAATCAGATTGTTCTGGCAACCCATGGTCGTGGCATCTGGACGGCCCAGGTCGAAGCGGATCAGGTGACCGGTAAAACTCCGGCGGTGATTGCCTCGGGCACGTCTCCTCTCGGGAAATTCGTTCTTCGGATTCAATCACTTGACTCTTATGATTCTTTACAGGTTTTTTCGGAAACCGCTTTGGCAGAAACTTTTTATACTGTTTCGCCAGGAACTCAAGACCTTGAAGTAGATAATATTACCCCCGGAAACAGAAACATCCGGATGATCTGGTACAAGGGAAATACGCCTTACCAGTCAGTAGTTTATAAGGCTAAACAGATTGATGTATTACCCCCTAAAAATACCTATTCTACCTACTTCAACACATTGAATGAGGTACAGGTAAACGGACTAACCCTGCAGCATTTCACAGGGGTGACCACGCAGCGGCAGACTTTACAGACAAATCACAATTATTCCACTGATAGAGAATATGAAATCCTTTTAAGAACGCCTGTCGTGGTATCGGGCACTTCGCCCATATTATTTTTCCGGGATATAGCCATTGTCGAACCCGATCAGGACTCTGTTATCGTGGAGGCTACCCGCAACGGTCTTGACTGGGTTTCTTTGTCTCCCTCGTATGACGCAGAATACCCGGGAGATCAAACCGGGGCATGGAAGAATGCTTATCTAAAAAGCAGGCCAGGGAAATCCGAAATGTTCATTAAACATGAAATAAATTTCGGAAGCCACTTTGCTGCAGGAGATCTAATAATGTTTCGTTTCCGTCTGAGGTCAGGGTCCAGTGTTACTTCGTGGGGTTGGGCGATGGACTACATCAGTATTCAGGAACAACCTTTGGGACCTGAACCCTCGTCAACGTTAAAGGCTGCACTATCAATTTTTCCTAATCCCTCACAAGGAAAATTGACTGTTGATTATCTACTGGAAAAATCTTCAGACATATCCATTGAGGTCATTGATGTCTATGGAAGGCACGTGACGCGCTTAAATGCAGGAAGGAAACAGCCGGGATTTAATACAGAAACATTCGATATAGGCGAAAACCAGCCACCCGGAAATTATATTCTTATTATCACCAGTCAGGACGGAAAGAAAGTTGGAAGAGTAACCCTTATCCGGTAAACTGACATTGATTTTCTGGAAAAAGAAAACATATACCGATCGGTATATCTATTTCATTCCTCATATTAATGAATTCTGTCCCCCCTTACCGTAAGTGTTCGGATAATCTCGGCTTCTCCTTCCAGCCATTCTTTCCAGCGCTGACTGACTTTATCTTCAGGCCAGTATTGTCTGGCCAGAGTAAGAAAGTTTTTATAGTGACCTGCTTCCGAGATCATGAGTTCATAATAAAATGTGGATAATTTTTCATCGGCAATCTGTTTCCAAAGAATATGAAAACGTTCACAACTGCGCGCTTCAATCAATGCGTTCATCAGTAATTTTTCAATGAGCAGCTGGTCGCGGGATCCACCATTTTTAAATATCTTCTGCAAACGCTCAACATATTCATCCTTACGCGGAAAACCCAGTGAGAATCCACGTTTTTTGATTTCCTCCAATACCCGTTCGAAATGGCTCCACTCTTCTCCTACAACAGGTGTCAGCATTTCCACCAATGCATCCTTATCAGGATATTGAATGATTAGTGAGATACAGGATGAAGCCGCTTTTTGCTCACAATATGCATGGTCGGACAAAATTTCACCAATATTTTTTTCCGCGATATTGATCCACCGTGGATCGGTGGGAAGTTCCAAACCCATCAAGAATTTTTCCTGAGTACCCATGCGTTAATCGTAGAAAGACCAATCAAATCCAAAATCCAAAACATTCCGTTGGCCCGGATAATAAGGTGTAGGAAAATATCCTGATTTTGTCAGGATCTGCATCAGGTTGGTGTATTTAAAGAACACCCGTCCTCTTTTAATTTTTGCACTAAAGAAGACATCCACCAAAGGAAAAGCGGGCGATTCAAAAACATCCTGTGTATAAAATTGTTGAACTACCGGGTCATAGCCGTGGGCATAGTATGCGGATTTCCAGTGGAGGTCAACACCCGCATGCATATCGAGATTGCCATTAAAGAACACATTCGCGTATGATAGTTGAGCGTTCACAAATAACTCCGGGACCCGTATTGCCTGATCGGCATTCTCTATAAAAACTGTATAGATTGCTTGATTGGTCAAGGTGATGTGACGAAAAAATGTAAGCGACAAACGCAATTCCGGTGCCGTCAAAATTTGATTACCTGCTGATTGCCGGGGGAATACCTGTTGAACAGTATCCACTAACGAAATCTGGTCATAAAAAATATAATTGCGAAGACGGGTAAGGGTTAATCCGGGAGAAAAATTCAAAACGCTGTTTTTATAATGAAGGAACCCGTTGATTTGTGTACTCTCGATGTCATCAAAGTTATTGACCCAAAGATCATGACTGCCACGGTAGGCCTGGCTGAGAAAATCGGGCGCATACTGCATTTGCTTGATTGAGGCTTCAAACCACTTGCTTTGTATTGAGCCTTCAATCCGGTAGTTGCCTTGCGGAAGCATGAATTCAGCCCAGCCATTTACTTCTACCAATGAATCCAGTTTCAGTGACATACGTCCGCCCAGGTAGCCTTCATTTCCTTTGGTTTTAAAGCGATTTCCATTTACCGATACCGTATCAGGTAAAAGGTGATTGCTGGAATGGTTATAATGCCGGATAGCATAATAACCGTTGTAGAATAATTTTGCCAGGTTACCCTTGATGCCGATTTCATTCCTGAACGTCTTGAAAGTGGATGCATCTCTTACGCTATCGGTGTCTGTAATTTCTACAAAATCATAAAAATCATCCTGTGTACTATTGGGGAGGTCTAAAAATTTATTCTTCTGCCTGAAGCGATCGGAAGTATGATAAAGCTGTAGCGCTGTTCCAATACTAAACTGATGGAACAGATGAAAATTCATTCTCAGGTCATCACTTTGTGCGGTGGTCAGCCATGGCCTCGCCTCGATACTGAAATATTCTGCCAGGCCAGCTGTGGCTTCATCAATGCGCACTCCGCCATACTCATTTACCCTGTGATACCCCCTTCTGAAATTGGAGAATAACCGATAAGTACTGTCCTTATTCTGATACGTGGTGTAAGCATCGTAGTAGTTACTCCGGGTGATCCGGTCGGCTTTTCCCCGCCGTTGTATTTGTTTATCCACAAACAATCCGCGGTATGTGAACCCAAAATTCCAATTGGCGTTAATGTTCCGGCTATAAGTTGCCCGGGTGAGAGACCTGCCCTTACCTCCCAGGATGAGGCTCATATTTGAGTAGGAAGATTTAGTATCAAAATAGCGGATGGTTTCAGTATCCCAGTAAAGGTCGTAAGAATGAAAACCAGCGCTTACTCCTATTGTTTCAGGTGTCTGATAAAAAACAGGCCGTATAGCCGTGCCGATGTTGCCTAAATCCTGGTAAAGGTTGTTATTTTTCGAAACATATGAGCTGTTGCGGTGAAAATTTCGGCTCAGCGTATCAATGGAGTAAAATATCTCCCGGTTGTAAAATACATCCCGTTCAAAAAAATATCGGGAGGTATTAGGCCCATAGATCTGTTTTGTCGTGTCATCAATTACCCGGGAGCCTCTCCGTTGTGGCTGTTCAACGTCCTGAGCTGTTGACACAATACTATTCAACAGCAGAAAGAAAACGAAAAATAATTTACGCAATCGCATGGGGAGAAATACTGGCAGGCACTTATCATCCGGGAACCCAACGAAAGTTTTATTATACAACATGCTTTGCGGAAACGTTTAGAACCATCTCATCAAAATCCTTTCCATTTTTTAAAAATTGGATTTCGATGGGCAGATAATTCAGTGATACTGATCCTGAATTAAATTGTTTTATGTCCATTTTGACAATATCCTTCTCTGTGGTAACCACCACGGCCTTTTCTTGCCTGGCCGCTTCACAGATGTTTTGTAAATCATTTCGTGAGTAATCATAATGGTCATGAAATGAAAAGTGTTTAACAAGCTTATAATTTTTCTCAAGATATTCTTTTAACGGTTTGGGATTTGCAATTCCTGTAACCAGAATGATCCTTTCTGGTTTGTACACCGATTCACCACTGGCGGGCAAAATATTGCCGTAGCTGATTTTAGTAAAAAAAACGGCTTTATGGTTATATCTTCTGATCGTACTTTCTATTGCCATCATCTCATCATCAGATACATTTGCAGGGCATTTGGTTACAATAACCACATCTGCCCGGCTCGCACCAGTTCTGGATTCTCTTAACCGACCTGCCGGAAGCAAATAGTCGTCCACAAACAAGTTATTATAATCCGTTAACAGTATCTGGAAGGAGGGTTTAACCCTGCGATGCTGATAGGCATCATCTAATAAAATAAGGTTGATGCCAGGGTGTTGCTGAAGGATATAGGGTATAGCGAAAGCTCTTTCTTCCCCCACGGCCACCACCGCCTTACCTTTGTACTTTCGGTAAAATTGAAGAGGTTCATCCCCTACAGTGGAGGCATCGTCCAGATCGTGAACAATATGCACACCCTTTGTTTTTCTGCCGTAACCCCGGCTAAGCGTTGCCAGGGTGTACTCCCCTGCCATTAAACGGATAAGGTATTCTATCATGGGAGTTTTTCCTGTACCCCCTACAGAAAGGTTTCCCACGCTTATCAAGGGTACATCGAATTTCGCAGAAGGCTTAATACCGAGATCATATAGTCGATTGCGAGCACTGGTGACAGCGTCGAACAAAACCGAGAAAGGAAATAACAGGGGTGTTAAAACTTTCATAAAACGCAAAAATAACCGACTATTGATCAGATTTCCTTATTTATCCTGAATAATAAAAGTCAGCATTCCTCTGAAATTTACCCATGGTGTCATATACGAATGCAAGATTAGCCTACGCCATTAAAAAACTCCAGTAAAGCTATTTAGTTTTAATTTGCAAGCGCAAACAATTTATGGCCATTTTAACAATAAAGGATTTCACCGACCATCTGGAATCGATCGCGCCGACGGCTTATCAGGAAGCTTACGACAATGCGGGTTTACTGACGGGTGATCCCTCACAGGCAGTGACAGGAATATTGGTCACACTCGATTGTACAGAAGAGGTTGTAGATGAAGCGATTAAAATCAATTGTAACCTTATTATAAGCCACCATCCCATCATTTTTAAAGGGCTCAAAAAACTAACTGGCAGCAATTATGTTGAGCGCACTATTATTAAGGCCATCAGAAACAAAATTGCCATATATGCCGCTCACACCAACCTTGATAATATCCACACAGGGGTGAATAAAAAAATCTGCGAAAAGATCGGTCTGATTAATACCAGAATTCTTTCGCCGAAAAATGATGTGTTGACCAAACTCGTCACCTTTATTCCCAATGAATATACCCAAACGGTTTTGGATGCCCTTCACAAAGCCGGAGCTGGGCAAATTGGCAATTACGAAAAATGCAGTTTCAGTGTGGAAGGCACTGGAACTTTCAGGCCAAATGAACATGCCCATCCGACAACCGGCGAAAAGTTGAGGGAGGAGGTTGTATCAGAAACTCGGGTAGAAGTAATATTCCCAAGCTTTCTGCAATCCAGGATGGTACAGGAACTGAAACAGGCCCACCCCTATGAAGAAGTTGCCTACTACCTTACTAATCTGAATAATTTAAACCAGGAGGTGGGCGCAGGAATGATCGGGGAACTCGAAGCGGGCATGGAACCATCCGAATTTTTAAAGTGTTTAAAAAACAGCATGGATTTAAAAGTGATCCGTCACACCCGATTATTAGCCCAGCCAATTAGACATGTAGCCGTATGCGGTGGCGCTGGGAGTTTTCTACTTCCCTTTGCGAGGCAAGCAGGTGCTCAGATCTATATTACTGCCGATTATAAATACCACGAATTTTTTGATGCGGAAGATAAGATCATTATTGCCGATATCGGCCATTATGAGAGTGAGGTTTTTACGAAGGAGCTTTTAGGAGAGGTTTTGACGAAAAAATTCCCTACTTTTGCGATCAATTTTTCAAGAACCGTCACTAATCCAATAAGTTACTTGTAAATAATGGAAAATCAATCAATTGCACAAAAACTTGAAGCGCTGGTAAAACTCCAGTCTATAGACTCCAAAATTGACGAACTTAAAAAACTTAGAGGTGACCTCCCTGATGAGGTTCAGGACCTTGAAGATGAAATCGAGGGTTACAAAACACGGCTGCAACGTCATGAAACAGAACTAAAGGACCTTGAGGAAAGCATTAAAAAGAACAAAGAAGGGGTAAAAGAAGCTGAAAAGCTGATCAAAAAATACACAGAGCAGCAGAAAAACGTCAGAAACAACCGTGAATTTGATGCCATAACCAAGGAAATTGAATTGCAGGAGTTAGAAATCCAGATCTGTGAAAAGAAATCAAAAGAGGCAAAGGATCTCGTTCAGGCTAAGAAAGATGATATTGAAAAAACAACACTTTTAATTACTGAGCGCGGGGACCATTTGAATAACAAAAAGAAAGAACTTGAGGGTATTATGGCAGAAAGCCATGAGGAGGAAAAGAAATTATTGGGCGAACGTGAAAAAGCGACCAAAAAAATTGAGGATAAACTTCTGAAGTATTACGAAAGGTTAAGAGGAAGTCTCTCAAACGGCCTGGCGGTGGTTCGGGTAGTGAGGGGTGCTGCTGAAGGCTGTAACATCGTTATTCCGGCCCAAAAAATTGCAGAGATCCGGGAAAAGAAAAAAATTGTAATTGATGAACATTCCGGTCGTATTTTAGCGGATGTAGACATGGATTCCTTAGATGAAGGCGATAAACCTAAAAGCTCAAAAACCCCCGTTGTCCCTACCACACGAAGGAAAAAGGTTGAATAATTTACTATCAAAAATACGCTATGGAAAAAAGGTAAACCTGACAGTTTGCCTTTTTTTGTGTCTGATTCCACTTTGGTCCTTTGCCCAGGATTTTAGTTTCGATGCCCGGCTTCGACAGGCTTATGCCTCGGCCTTGAATCTCCGCACCGGAGAGGCGCTTCTTCTGGCATATCCGGAAACTTCAGTGGAGGAAGTTTACATCGCATCGTTGGCGGAGGCTATTGAACTTCTGATCACGGAAGACTACACAAAATTCTCGCAGTATGAAGAACGGTTACAGAACCGTCTCGATCAAAACATCAAATCTACCTCACGCGATTATCAATTTCTACAGGCTGAACTCAGGGTTCAGTGGTCTTTTGTTTATCTGAAGTTTGGCCATGAGCTGGATGCGGCGCTTCTTTTGCGTCAGGCCTTTCAGATTGCCCAGTCGTGCAAGGCAAAGTATCCTGATTACCTTCCCATCAGAAAAACAACCGGGATACTGGATGTCATCCTGGGTTCAATCCCGGAAAAATATAATTGGGTATTAGGTCTGCTTAATATGAAGGGCTCAGTAGCCGCGGGATTAAGCGACCTTGAAAAAATCAGCCAGGCCGATCATCCATTATCGATGGAAGGTAAACTGCTCCACGCCCTGGTGCAGGGTTTCGTTTTGCAGCAAACCGAATCAGGGTATGCAGCTATGCAGCAGATTCTGAATGGCGACCTTCACAATTCCCTGACCATTTTCCTAACGGCTTCCCTGGCGTTAAAAAATTCTGAAAATCAGGCAGCTCTGGAACTGCTTCAAGGTTTATCCGATTCAACTCTAAGCTTTCCATTCTATTATGCCGACTACTTAAAAGGAGAAGCCTACCTTCAAAAGGCCGACTATCTGAATTCAATTTCTTCCTTCCGCTGGTTTATTAACCACCATACTGGACAAAACTATATCAAAGATGCTCATTATAAGATAGGATTATGTTACTGGCTGAATGGAAATGAAAATGATGCCCTGGCAACCTTTCAGGAAGCTCGTTCCAAAGGCAAAGAAGCCACTGAAGCTGATAAATCTGCTGCGCGAAACCTCGCCGAAAGAGATCCCCCGCATATTAATTTATCCAAAGTCCGCTATTTTACGGATGGCGGATATTATGTTGAAGCAGAAAAGGTTTTGTCTGCCATCACGATCAGGGAACTGACGGATAAAAAAGATCAGGTTGAATATTATTACAGGAAAGCCAGGCTTGCTCATAAACTCAACCAATCAGATGCAGCCACCCTGTACCAAAAAACCATTGAACTTACTTCACAGAACCAATGGTATTTTGCGCCGAATGCATGCCTCCAGTTGGGGTATATCTTCCAGGCACAAAACAAAATAGCGGAAGCCAAAGCTTATTTTGAAAGGGCCATCAGCTATAGAAGGCACGAATATAAAAACAGTATTGATAGCAAAGCCAAATCAGCCCTGGCTCAAATGAAGCGCAAGTGATTAGCGTCATTATACTTTTCGAGTGTGAACATGGAGCCTGTGAAATTCAGCAGGTAAAGACAAAGGTTCTGGTGTTCGAACATATCCATAGACCGCAACGGGTAGTGAAATAGGTGGCATAATAAAATCCTGATAGCCCGGCCGTGCATGCAGATCAAGATCGTTTTTTCATCTTCTTTAGCCATGATGTAGTCAACGGCGGGTTTCATTCTTTTTACTACATCTTCCGGGCTCTCGCCGCCCTGTATCCGGAGGGCCGTGTTCCCAAGCCTCCATTGTCCGAGCATATAATGATAGTAAGCATCTTCCTCCGGGGTAACGCGGTGTCCCTCCTTTGTGCCCCAGCTGATTTCATTTAGTCCGACCAGGGCATCATGAGGAATGCCCTGATCAATAAACAGTTGAACCGATTGTTGGCTTCTCTTCAGAGCCGAAGTATAAACTTTATCAAAGGGAATCATTTTGTACGCATCGTAAAAAGCGGCTGCCTGTCTTCTTCCCAGATCATTCAAATCCGTATCCACACCACTCCCCTGAACAATGTTCTTGAGATTAAAATCGGTTTGGCCGTGACGAATCAGGTAGACTTTTTTGCTGATCAATTTTACGTTATTTTGGCCGTTCCTAACGGCGGAACAGGCCGGCAAAAATAGGGAAATTGTTTAAAAACGAATCGTTACCATTCATTTAACTGGCTAACATGGGGGTATTTCAGGAAGGGATCACCCTGGAGCAGCTTAACAAGCTTTCCAGCAATACCATGGCTGAACGGATAGGGATCGAATTTACTGCCATTGGCGATGATTATATGGAGGCAAAAATGCCTGTTGATGAACGAACTCAACAGCCTTTAGGCATGTTACATGGGGGTGCTTCTGTTGCTCTGGCTGAAACTATGGGCAGTGTAGCCGCAACGTGTTGTGTCGATACAACCAGGCAATTTTGTGTAGGTCTCGACATTAACGCTAACCATATCCGCAGCGTACGCTCGGGGTATGTTAAAGGAATAACCAAACCTTTGCATATCGGAAAAAAAACACAGGTATGGGAAATCCGAATTCTAAACGAAAAAGAAGAATTGATCTGCATTAGCCGGATAACCATGGCAGTGCTAAATAAAACAGACCATTAAAAAGGTATTGCGGTAACATGACTACAGTGGCTCCGGTCTCAGATTTAAAACATACAGAAACAGAGCTACTTTCATTCCTTTGCCAATATTCAGTAGAAAAAGGTGTGCCATTCGCGTTCTGGCGATTGCCAAATGCTCAATTAAAACACGTTATACTTTCGGAAGCCGCCCAGGAAATTGACCCTTCACAAATGCTGGAGGAATTGGATCCTGGATTTTTAATGGCGCCCTTTGATAAAAGCAAACCACGTTTTTTTTTGCCAGCTGATTTGCTGTTTTCATTTGAGAACGGAGCTCTTAAAACCGACGATAATGCCAAAGAAATTTCTTCACTTGTTTGGTTAGCGGAAAACATCCTCTCCCGTACACCGGGTAAAACAGTGAGGTTTAATGCGTGCTCAGAAAACCATTCCTCTGAACAATCGGATTTTTTTAAAGATCTTATTGCCAGCTGCATTCAGGAGATCAATCACGGAACTTTTGAAAAAATTGTTCCCTCCCGCACCAAATACATCAACCTTCCTGAGGACTTTGACATTGTTCAGGCTTTTCAAAAACTTTGTGAGACCTACGCGACGGCATTAATATCTTTTGTGAGTATTCCAAGCGTTGGTCATTGGCTAGGGGCCAGTCCTGAAGTGCTCGTCAGTATTAAAAACAAAGCGATATTCAAAACCGTTGCCCTCGCCGGAACGTTACCCTATCATGAAGGACTCAACCTTAAATCTGTTGCATGGACGCAGAAAGAGATTGAAGAGCAAGCTTTGGTTGAGCGGTATGTGATCAGTTGTTTTAAAAAAATCAGATTAAGGGAATATGAAGAGCACGGTCCAAAGACAGTCATAGCGGGAAACCTGATGCATCTTAAATCAGAGTTTACGGTCGATATAAAAGCCACGAATTTTCCTCAGATAGGATCGGTCATGCTTGGATTACTGCATCCGACCTCGGCTGTTTGCGGGACGCCACTTGAGTCATCGCTTGCATTTCTGCGGCAGCACGAGGGATATGACAGAGGATTTTATTCAGGGTATTTGGGTCCGGTGAATGTGCGCAATAACGTTGATCTTTTTGTGAACATTCGTTGTATGCAACTGGAAGCGCATCGGGCTATATTGTATGCGGGTGCAGGGGTAACGATCGATTCAATTCCGCAAGATGAATGGGCTGAAACAGAAATCAAATTCAATACACTTCTCAACGTGATTCTCTGATGCGTTATCAACCCATATATGATATCGCGGAACTTTGTGTTTTGAAAAACATCAAACACGTTGTTTTGTGTCCAGGATCTCGATGTGCACCGTTGACAATAGCCTTTACAAGGCATCCCGGTCTGGACACTAAGACCTTCAGCGACGAAAGGAGCGCGGGCTTTGTTGCGCTGGGCATGGCGCAGGCAACCCGGTCGCCAGTTGTTCTCCTATGCACATCAGGAACAGCAGCCTATAATCTTGCCCCCGCATTAGCCGAAGCACATTTTAGCCAAACTCCGTTGGTTATTATTACCGCTGACAGGCCAGCTGAATGGATCGGACAACATGACGGCCAAACCGTGTATCAGACTGAAATGTTTGGTCAACACGCGAAAAAATTTTTTCAGCTTCCGCAAGATTATGATCATGCAGACAGCGTATGGGCCATCAACCGAATGGTAAATGAAGCCTTGAATCTCAGCGTTCAGCATCCCTGCGGGCCCGTGCATATCAATGCACCCTTCCGGGAACCACTGTATCCTGAAAAAGGATCTTTAATTTCTTTTTCAGAAAACGTTCGCGTGATTGAAGAACACAGGGCTTTGCCAGTTCTGGATGAGGATCAGAAGGTTAAAATAAAAGATGCATGGTTACAGTATGATCATGTGCTATTGGTAGCAGGCCAGAATCCAGGAGATACGATAAACCCTTCCCTGGTTTCAAACCTGCAACGGAAACATTTTGTGCCTGTTGTTCACGATATTATTTCCAATCTGCATGCAGCAGAGGGTACTGTTCAGCATGCAGATCTTTTTTTGGGGCAAGCCCCGGATGACATAAAAGAAACATTAATGCCTGACCTTCTCATCACTTTTGGCCAATCATTGATTTCAAAAAACCTGAAAATTTTCCTGAGAAAATATCAGCCAAAGGCCCACTGGCATATTCAATACCCAGGACCGTTGTCGGATACTTTTAAAAATGTTACTGAAATTTTTTCCACCGGGCCCGATTCATTTCTCTCCTTTATCAATAGCCTTGAGGAGAAAATGAACGTCAGCCAGGACCAGAGAAATTATTTTCAGTCATGGCAACATGAAGAAAGTAGAACTTTACGAGCCATGGAATTTTTAGTGAGTGAACCGGAAGTAACCGAACTACACATGGTAAAGACAATGCTGTCGGCGTTGCCAGTCGAGGCAAACCTGCACCTGGCTAACAGCATGAGTGTACGCTATGGCAATTTTATAGGTCTGCCCCCCGGCCGAAAAGGGATTCATGTTTTTTCAAATCGGGGTACCAGTGGAATTGATGGGTGCACGAGTACTGCTGTAGGGCATTGTCTGACATCGGTTAAGCCAAACTTCCTCATTACCGGCGATCTGGCATTTTTCTACGATCGAAATGCATTCTGGCATAATTATCCTCTTGAAAATCTTCGCATCCTATTGCTCAACAACCATGGAGGGTTGATATTTGATGTGTTGGAAGGCCCGTCTTCACTTCCTGAAGCAAAGGAATTCTTCATTACACGGCAGATGCTGAATGGACGTAAACTCTGCGAAGAGTTCGGTTTTGAATATCTCAGTCTGAATAGCAAGAGTAACATTCAGAATGTTTTCCGCGACTTCTTTGCATTTAACAGTAAGACCAAAATTCTGGAGATCGAAACGGATACCTCAACCAGTAAAAGTGTATTGGAATTGCTGAAATTGAAAATTAAAACCACGTATGAGCTATAAATATCCCTGGGTACCGATAAAAGAATATAAGGATATTCTGTTTCATAAATTTGAAGGAATTGCTCGTATCAGTATAAACAGACCGGAAGTGCACAACGCATTCACGCCCCTTACTGTAAAGGAGATGCTCGACGCGATGAATTTTTGTCGTGAGGATGCTGACACCCGGGTAGTCATCTTAACTGGGGAGGGCGAAAATGCTTTTTGCAGTGGTGGTGATCAGCGGGTACGGGGTCACGGTGGATATGTGGGGGACGACACTGTTCCACGTTTAAATGTTCTGGATTTGCAAAAACTTATTCGCTCAATTCCAAAACCTGTAATAGCCGCTGTCGCCGGATGGGCAATCGGTGGTGGACACGTTTTACACGTTGTATGTGATCTCACTATTGCCGCTGAAAATGCCCGATTCGGGCAAACCGGCCCTAAGGTGGGAAGTTTTGACGGTGGTTTTGGCGCTTCTTATCTCGCGCGTATTGTAGGTCAAAAGAAAGCGCGGGAAATTTGGTTTTTGTGCGATCAGTATGATGCAAAGGAAGCATTGGACATGGGGCTTGTAAATAAAGTCGTTCCGCTTGATATGCTGGAACAAACTTATGTTGAATGGGCAAAAAAAATAATCGGTAAAAGTCCATTGGCCATACGAATGCTTAAGTCCTCCTTTAATGCTGAGCTAGACGGCCAGGCAGGTATCCAGGAACTGGCTGGTAATGCTACTCTATTATATTACCTGAGTGAAGAAGCAAAGGAAGGCAAGAATGCATTTCTTGAAAAAAGAGATCCCGACTGGTCCAAGTATCCTCAGTTTCCATAACTACTGAAATCGATTACCATTGAGATTGATAAAGCAACTTTTGACTTCAGCCTTATCAGGTAAAACACAGGTTGGCCCCTTGGATCAGTATCCCTTCTCATCCTTGTGGATTAATGGCAGGCTGGTTTCATTTGAAAAACTAACCGGTCAAAACGAAAATCCACGAACCCTATTTGAACAAACTACTTTCCAATTTATTCGAGAGTGGCTATCCGGCGTCGACTCTTTTGAGATGACAACCAGCGGCTCGACAGGCCTCCCCAAAGTAATCTCACTGAACAGAACAGCAATGGTGGCCAGTGCGCTTCAGACCTCAGCCAGATTGGGCCTTTCCAAATCTGACCGGGCATTGGTCTGCATTGACACCAGGTATATTGGAGGTAAAATGATGTTGGTAAGGTGTTTAACAACCGGAATGCACATTACCGCTGTGGATCCGGTAGCCAATCCATTGGTTAAAATACCCGTGGATAAAAGTGTAGAATTCACCGCATTAGTCCCCTATCAAATTTCCGCTGTCCTTGAGTCAAAACATCCCCATTTGCTGAATAACATTGATAAAATTCTTATTGGAGGTGCCGCCCAGGGCTTAAAAAATCAGGAGCAACTTCAGCGGTTTCAATGTGCATGTTACGAAACATATGGAATGACAGAAACAGCCTCTCATATAGCGCTAAGGTTGGTAAACACTCGTTTGAAGCAGCCGTATTTTCAGACATTGCCCAACATCAAAATCAGCACGGACAACAGGGGATGCCTCGTCATAACAGCCGCTTATCTTCCAGCCGCTGTGGTCACGAATGATCTCGTTCAAATAATTGAACCCGATAAATTCATATGGCTCGGTCGTTTAGATTCAGTGATCAATTCTGGTGGGATTAAGGTGATGCCGGAAAAAGTTGAGAATGCACTCGAAAAAATATTTTACAACTGCCGCTTCCATAACCGATTCTTTATTGCCGCTTCGGCTGATGAAAAACTCGGAAATAAAATTATTCTGGTCATAGAAGGTGTACAATTCTCCTCAGAAAGGTTAATGGAATCTTTGAATCAGCTCAAAAAGTTCATATCACCCTTTGAATTCCCGAAAGAGTTGTACTACGTTCCTGAGTTTGCAATGACCCAAAGTCAGAAGATCGACCGAAACCAAACGTTACCGGAGGCAATCTTTGTTTCGTCGTTATTCTGATACCTCCTATCTTTTTTTATTTCACCTTTATATTTCTAAACGCCGTTGAAACTGCCGCAGGTTGGTATCAAAATTTATAGGGAGTTGGTGTAGTTGGATTTAATTTTTACTTTACTAATCGACATGAAAAAGGTTTTAGTCATTGAGGATGACGCGCCTTTGTGCTGGCTTCTTGAAAAGATTTTGCGTGGCAAGTACGAAGTCATCGTCATGAACGATGGAATGGAGGCCTGGTCTTGGCTCTCAGACGGAAACAATTGTGACCTCATCATTTCAGACATTAAGATGCCCTCCCTGGACGGTATAGAATTACTGGAGAATCTCAGCAATAGTGGCTTATTCAAAAACATTCCAGTCATCATTTTATCAGGATATGATGATATGAGAAAGCAATGCCTTGACCTCGGTGCATTCACATACCTCGTGAAACCATTTGAACCCCGTCAGTTTCTGGATGAAGTGGATCGTGCTTTGCTGTACGATAAAGAGAAAGTTTTCATATAATCATTATTCAAAGAATTTATGGAGTTAGCACTACAAGCGTCCGCTATCGCATTGGAAACACCAAAAGCATCGGTTATATATTCAAAATATATATTTCGCATTGGCCACGCTGCCGGTATTCCGGAGGGAGATTATGTTCAGGAGCAAGTGTTTTACTCTAATGTATCATTAAGGGAAGCTGTCGCCAAACTTCGGTCTGAACCAAAGCCTGATGCAATTATTATTAATCCTGAAAACATCTCAGATGATATCAGTGAATTAAAGGACGAAGCGCAGAAGCGGGCGATACCTTTTATATTATACACCAGCAAGTATGATAAGTCAGTAAAAAATATTGCCTTTAGCATAAGTGCTGATGATTATCATTACGGCGCACTGTCTGCTGCGTTTTATAAACGTCTGGAGTTTATAAAAAAACTGAAAGCATATAAAAATGAAAGAGGAAACAAGCCCTATGCTACAAAGCATGTAGAGCAAGTTCCCCACATCGAATTATGGTCGATGAAGCGAGCATTTGACATTCTGATTTCTGGAACGGCACTGCTCATTTTACTACCGATATGTCTATTACTTGCCCTCCTTATTAAACTGGAATCAAAGGGCCCGATCTTTTATATATCCAAGCGGGCGGGAACCGGGTACAGGATTTTTAATTTTTACAAGTTCCGTTCGATGAGAGTAGGTGCAGAAGCCGAACTGTTGCAATTCGCGCATTTGAATCAATACGCAGAAAATGCTACAGAGGGTGTGTTTTTTAAAATAAAGGACGATCCAAGGATAACCAAGCTGGGCCACTTTTTAAGAAACACAAGCCTGGATGAGATCCCGCAGCTTTACAATGTCCTTACCGGAGATATGTCTTTGGTGGGAAACAGACCGCTTCCTTTGTATGAGGCGGAAAAACTCACAAAGGATCAAATTGCCTGGAGATTTTTAGCTCCAGCAGGAATAACGGGTTTGTGGCAGATAACAAAGAGAGGCAAAGATAACATGTCACCGGATGAAAGGATCGCACTCGATATGGAGTACGCAATGAAGAATTCCTTTTGGCTGGATATGAAAATACTCTTGTCAACGTTTCCGGCACTGTTGCAAAAAGAGAAAGTATAATTCAGGCAGAAGAGATAGCATACTTTCATCGGGGTTTCTGCAACCGGCTTGTAACTCTTAAGGTAAGAAATCTTTTATTCCATGTACATAATTGAAATAATCTTATTATCCTATTTCGGATACGTGTCACTTTATTCGTTCATTTTAAGTTGTGCAGGACTTTTCTATAAAAACCGAATTACTCCTCAGGCTAAAATATTACGGAAAATCGCGGTATTAATTCCTGCTTATAAAGAAGATCAGGTCATTCCCGGTGTTGCGGCACAGGCGTTGGAGCAAAATTATCCTGCTGATTTTTTTGACGTTGTCGTTATTGCCGATTCGCTTAAAGCATCCACGCTTCAAAAATTAAGAGCCCTTCCCATCAAAGTAGTAGAGGTTTCATTTGAAAAAAGTACTAAGGTTAAAGCGCTTAATCAGGCAATGCAGGTAATCGGTGATGACTATGATTGCGCGTTAGTACTGGATGCAGACAATATCATGGAGCGGGACTTCCTCCGTAAAATGAATAATTTATTTGAGCTTGGCTTCCGCGCCATTCAGGGAAAACGGGATCCTAAAAATGAAAATACTTCAATGGCGCTGTTGGATGGGTTGAGTGAAACCATCAATAACTTTATTTACAGACAAGGAAATGTGGCGATAGGCTTTTCGGCCTCCCTGAATGGATCCGGGATGATCTTTGACTACGCTCACTACAAGGATATCATGAAAGGCATGGATTCAATCGGAGGATTCGACCGGGAACTTGAGTTGAGGTTACTTGACCGCGATATCAAAGTATATTTTGCAAAAGATGCAATTGTTTTTGATGAAAAGGTGTCCAATCATGAAGTTTTTGAACGGCAACGCAAACGCTGGATTTCCAGTCATTTCTTCTACCTGCGAAAATATTTTGGTGAAGGGTGGGCAAAGCTGTTTAAGGGTGACCTTGTCTTTTTTAATAGCGCTATACTGCGAAATATTCAATTGCCCCGCCTATTAAATCTTGGTCTTCTTTCGTTTGTCACGATATTGAGTTTCCTCCTGATTCGCTATGTCACTATCAACCCTGTATGGTGGCTGGTTCTTTTGGGCCTAAATATTTTGGCCATGGCTTTCGCGATCCCACGTAGGTTTTATAACTTAAAATTATTAAAATCTGTATTTCTTATTCCTCGTCTTTTCTTTAAGATGTTTTTAATCCTTTTCAAATTAAAAGGGGCCAATAACACCTTTATCCATACCCCACATGGTCAAATAAAAATGGATGCAAAAAAAAATGACTGATTATGGAAAGGATTCCTAGAGTCACCATTATTACTATTAATTACAATCAACTAAAGGTGACGTGTGAGCTATTGAACTCTTTAAGAAATCTCACCTATCCAAACGTTGAAATTATCGTGGTAGACAATGCTTCGAAAGAAAATCCTGGTGAAGTAATCAAGACACAATATCCTGAGGTTCAACTTATTGTCAGCGCTGAAAATCTGGGCTTTGCTGGTGGAAATAACCTGGGAATTGTAGCCTCCACTGGGAAATATATTCTTTTTCTGAATAATGATACCGAAGTTGACCCAGCCTTTCTCGAACCATTGGTAGCATTGTTTGAAACGACTCCAACTGCGGGGGCAGCATCCTCTAAAATATTATATTATGATTCTGATAACACCATACAGTACGCAGGTAGTTCGCGGATTGACCCGTTTACAGGTCGGAGCAAGCGGATTGGTTTTATGGAAAAGGATAACGGCCAACACAATATTCAGCAGGAAACTGATCTGGCACATGGTGCCGCAATGATGGTTCCTAAAGATGTTATTGATAAAGTAGGAATGATGCCGGAATTCTTTTTTCTATACTATGAAGAAGTTGACTGGTGCGAATCCATTAAAAAAGCAGGCTATAAAATTTTCTTTGTTCCAGACTCTAAAGTCTATCACAAAGAATCCATGTCCATTGGAAAGAAATCTACGCTTAAAACATATTACCTCACCAGAAACCGCGTATTGTACATGCGCAGAAATACTTCTGGATTGAAGAAAGTTGCCTGGATCCTCTTCTTCATTGTTTTTTCGTTACCGAAAAATGCGATCACCTTTACCCTTCAACGTGATGTACAGCAGGGTAAGGCCTTTTTTAAGGGACTGCTATGGAATATCACCCATTTAAATAATGGCAAAAAGCTGAAATACTTCATTTAACTTTTACAGATGTCATGAAAATAGGCATAGAAGTTCAACGGCTTTTCAGAAAGAAGAAATTTGGAATAGAAATTTCTTCATTGGAGCTCATTAAAAAGTTAAGAGATATTGAACCTGCTCATGAGTTTGTAATCTTTGCTAAAAATGATGAGGACAGGGCCTGTCTTGAAACATCTGGTAATGTTAAAATAAAGTTGGTAGCGGGTAAGATGTTTGCTGACTTTGAACAATTCTTTTTGCCGTTAGCAGTTCGTCGGGAAGGCGTGGATATATTGCATTGCACCGGAAATACTACCCCCTATTTTTGTTCGGCCCCCATTGTTCAGACACTTCACGATGTGATCTTCATGGATGATATTTCCGAAACAGACAGTTATTACCAGCGATTTGGAAATCATTACCGCCGCAGAATGGTGCCGATAGTAACTCCCCGGAGCGAGATTGTAATAACTGTTTCCGAATATGAAAAAGAAAGGATCATTCAGAGACTGGGAATCGCAGACCAAAAGATACACGTAGTGTACAATGGCCTTGACGAGAAGCGCTTTTACCCACGTCCATATGATAGCCATGTTTCCGTGAAGCGTAAATATGATTTACCCGAAGATTTTATATTGTTCCTGGGGAATGCTTCTTTTCGGAAAAACGCAGATAGGGTAATTGAAGCATACGTTCAGTATAGCCGCAAAAGCGATAACCCTATGGCGCTCGTTGCGCCCGGGTTGACACAAGATTTCATTATAAATAAATTAAGCAAGTATAAATTTCCTTTTGACAAGCAAAAATTCATTACACCAGGTTACATTTTAGACCAGGATCTTTCTTCCATATATGGATTGAGTAAAATTTTCCTGTTTCCAAGTATCTCTGAAGGATTTGGAATGCCGGTGATAGAAGCCATGGCTTGTGGGTCTCCCGTTATCACATCAAATACCTCGTCAATGCCTGAGATCGCTGGTAATGCGGCCATATTGATTGATCCGGCAAGTGCATCCAGCATCGCAGATGCTTTGCTCTCATTATCCGGAAACGAAAGTTTGCGTCTGCATAAGATTGACAAGGGGTTTTCCAATGCGACGAGATTCAATTGGACGGCGTCGGCTGAAAAAGTTCTGAGTTTATATGATCGGGTGTTAAAACGAGTTCAAAATCCGCAAACGACCGCAGCCTTTCTGCGAAAGGAATATTCGACTTCAAAACGTTGAAATCTGATCTATTTTTTAGGGGGAAAATTTACGCAATCGATACATCCCCCATTTTAAGGCAGGAGCTTACTCAATAACAGAAAATGAACAATAATCAGGCGACAGTAAACAAATCAACTTGCTGTAATAATAAGGCACGAAATTTTATTGTGATCATGTCGACAATAATTACCTCAAATCCATCCCTTATGAAAATCATCGTTGGCTGTTGGGCATTATGCCTCGTAATCTGCCAATCGGCCTTCTCGCAGGTAGATACTACGTTTATTTATAATACAAGCACACCCTACGGAACTTTGGATATCAGGATTGCAAAATCATCAACCCGATTTTACTATTTACAAGAGAATAAGACCCATAGTTTCAGGGAGAGCGCCCCTGGCGTAAAGACGGAAACCTATCGAGACATGACCTCCTGGAACTCCAGCCCCTACACGCAGGGAAATCTGCGTGAAAAGAATGGGAGTTCTGATTACTTTGTCATGAACTACCGACTACTTTTTCCAGGCAATTATAATGCGGATTATTCAGAGGGTTATCCGTTAATTTTAATGATGCACGGTGCCGGTGAACGAGGCAACTGCTGGGATAACAGTTGCTTCTGGGACACACGCTTATGGAAGCCGTTAATCAATAGTCCGGCCGCGCCCACAGCTTCCAATCACGAATTATTGAACAATGATTATAACCTATTGCATGGTGGCAATGTACACCTGAAAGCCCGAAACCTTGCCGGAAGCCGGTTACCCAATGATCCAAATCTTCCTGAAAGGGCATTTCCTGGTTTCGTCTTATTCCCGCAAAATTTAAATGGATGGGATGCGAACGGAGCAAACGATGTTCTCAGGTTATTACGATTGCTTTCAAAAAAATATAAGATCGATCCAAATCGCATTTATATACATGGTCTTTCAAATGGTGGAATAGGCACGTATGACGTACTGAAACGTGCGCCCTGGATGTTTGCTGCCGCACTACCCATGTCTGCACCTTCAGAATCTTCCATCATCAGCAGGGGTTTAAGACCTAGGATTGCACACGTTCCGCTATGGATTTTCCAGGGTGGACTTGATCAAGCCCCTACGCCTTCCAGAACGCAAGGATACGTTAAAAGCTTCCGGGATGCCGGTGCCATTATCCGATATACGGAATATAGTAATCTTGGCCATGGGGTTTGGAATACCGCCTATGCCGAGCCTGATTTTTTCTCCTGGATGTTGGACAAAAACAAAGCAAACATTCACCTGTTTGCAGGGGTTTCAACAATTTGTGAAACCAACGGACAGGGTGTACGCATGGCGTTGGCAGAAGGATTTCGTTCCTATCAGTGGGAACGCAATGGTGTCGTTATTTCAGAAGCCACCAGCGCAACTTATGTCGCCAACACGTCTGGTACTTATCGGGCGCGCTTCAGCCGCAAACAAAACCCTGGAACATCCGACTGGAACCGGTGGTCTGAGCCCGTGCAGGTTTCTTCTCAGAGCATGGCCAAGCCTGTCATCACACAATCCGGAACGGTAGTTTTGAAAGGCCTTGATAACTATGGTTTTGCAAAAATGAGCTCCGTAGGTGTTTATGACCATTACTATTGGTATAAAGACGGTGTTTTACAGAACCTAACTGGAACAGTTGACGATACGGTGCGAAATGTAAAATTCTCAGCAGGAAATTGTGCCTCCGGGCCATGCACAGGTAACGGTGTATATACGCTCGTGGTAGGTAGTGCAGACAACTGTACCAGTCCTCCATCCGATGGCAAATATGTTTTTTTCAATAATCAGGCACCGATTAATATTAACCCTCCTACCGATTTTGCGGGTGATGCATTATCTGACGGCCGCGCCAGCCTGAGTTGGACAGATGCCTCCACCAATGAAAATGGTTTTGAAATCTGGCGAAGAAGGCAAACAGGGCCAACGACTTTCACAACATGGCAGATGGCTCCTATCACAAAACCTAATGTTACCGCTATGGTTGATAAAGGGTTGGTACCATCCAGTACTTATCAATATAAAATAAGGGCCGCTGGCGATGCCGGAAGGTCAAACTACACGCCTCTATCAAGCACCCAATACCTGATCATTACGACAACCGCAGATAACGAGAATCCTACTGCACCACAAAATGTCACAGCCAATGCAACGGGCATAAAAGAAATAAAGATTTCGTGGGAGGCATCCACTGATAATACAGGCATTCAGGAATACAACATATATTATGGTTCTACAGTAGTGGCCACCGGCTCGGCGGCAACTTCATACACTATCAATAACCTTCCTTTGAATACCGATTACAGTTTTACTGTTCGGGCGAAAGATCTGGCAAACAACCTCAGTGGGGCGAGTAATGCGGCATCAGCCAATACTTTCGTGAATGGGCTATA
>JBDSIM010000153.1:0-18831 GCA_039917935.1 Cyclobacteriaceae bacterium
ATGCTATTCTGTCGCCCTTTCAGACTTCCGACAAGCGAAAAACAACTGGCATTTTTTAACTCAGCGGAAAAATTCACCATCGACCACGATCAACAAATGGTCCAGGGTTACCGATGGGGAAATGGCCCGAAGAAAATTCTTTTTCTTCATGGATGGCAAAGTCACACCTACCGCTGGAAAACATACGTTGAAGCGCTGTCAAAAGAGGAGTATACCATTTATTCACTCGATGCTCCCGGGCATGGATTATCCAGTGGTAATTTTCTTACCGTTCCACTGTACAGTGCTTTGATTGAGAATTTCATCAAGCAACATAGCCAGGTGCATACCGTGGTAGGCCACTCGCTCGGCGGTTTTGCATTGCTGTATACTTTTTACCGGTTGCCTGTATTACCGGTCGACCGGATCATTCTGATGGCACCCCCCGGAGAAGCACGTGATTTTATTTCGGTTTTTCAGAAAACACTGGGTATCTCCGATAAAACAGTTCAATTGGTGATGCATCATTTTAAAAGTCGCTATGATGTGACACCAGAATTTTTCTCAACACAAAGATTCGTAAACCGATTAAATGTAAGGGGATTGATTATTCATGATGAGGATGATTCGGAAGCACCCTATCATTATTCCATACCTTTACAACGGGCATGGAATAAATCCAGACTGTTTACAACGAAAGGATTTGGTCATAACCTCAGGTCATTATCGGTGGTGAAAGAGGTTGTCGGATTTATTGAAGAGCCTGTACATCAGCCTGCGCTTCCTGAAGTTACTAACCTTTCGGTGAGGGGAAAATAGTGAATTTTAGCATCTCACTGTGGCGGATCACTGAAATATCCACCGCGGTTAAAATATCTTTTTTCGTCAGTTCTTTGAAGAGCTCATGCATGGTATTCACTGGCTTCCCATTAAACGAAACAATGATATCACCTTCCTTAAGCTGGGATCTCGACGCGGGTGATTCGGGCTCCATGCTTACCACAAATAAACCTTTCTCATTGGGCAGATGATAATGCCGCAGGATCTTCTGGTTTACGGAGACTTCCTGAAGCGCAATGCCCAGATAGGCTTTAAAAACTTTTCCATCTTTGAGCAGATGGGTAGCAATCTCTTTTGCCGTGTTAATATCAACAGAAAAACTCAAGCCCTGTGCGCCATTAATCATCGCGGTATTGACACCAATTACTTCAGCATCCGTGTTGATCATCGGTCCACCGGAATTCCCGGGATTTAATGCCGCGTCAGATTGAATGACATTGTCTACCAACCTCCCGGATTGTGTGCGGAGCGATCTTCCCAAAGCGCTCACTACTCCGGCGGTGACAGTATGCTGGTATCCGAAAGGGTTTCCGATGGCAATAACAAACTGGCCGATCTGCAAGTCAGATGCGTTGCCTAGCCGGGCGACGGAATATCCATCCGTATAAATCTTGAGGATGGCGATGTCCGTATCCGGATCCTCACCCACCAGCGTTGCTTCAATCTCACTTTCGTTGAGAAGGCTGACCATAATTTTTTCTGCACCGTGCACAACGTGGCTGTTGGTAAAGACCAGTCCATCGGACGAAAAGATAAATCCTGATCCTGACCCGGCGGGCCTGATCTTTCCGTTAACCGTTTTAAAGACATCTATTTTCACTACCGCATTCTTGACTTTGTCGACGGCTTCAATGATCAATTTTGAAAAAGCATCCATAAAAGTATTGTTGAGGCGAGTAGAAAATCAAAATCTTTCCAGTGTGAAAAGCAGCAAAAATGTCCGGGTAACCGGGGATGCTAAGGTCAAAATGGCTTATACAAAATTCCAATTGAATTTACTGCACAAAAAAGCGGCCTCTCTTTTTTTTTTGCCTTTTAACTCATAACGATCAAATCACCTTTAACCGGGAATTTAGCCAGCTTATGTTTTTCTGGCTTCTATAGAATTGTCGATTTTTGTCATGCATTGTACGATGCAGATTCTTAATACAAGCCCTGAAAGGCCGAAATATATTAGCACAGGGTAAAGCCCTGTGGGTAAATAAGGCCGCCGATACCCAAGCCCTGAAAGGTCCCTACAGGGCTTTTTGATACAAAGCACACGAACCCGAAATTATTGGGAGCTCTTGTTTCGTTAAGTCCTGCACACAATGAACCTAGGGCTCCACAAACGTTCAGACGCACAATAGTAGATGGGTGAGGTGATTCGCCTTTGTTAAGTGCCGAAGACCGGGTTTAATCACCCCCGTTGCGCCTTAGCGGCGTAACGTCCCCTCCTTGGAAAAAGGAGGGGAATTTTTATTTTTTTTGCGGGCCCTTCAGCCTCCCACCCTTATGGCTCGCGCCCGATATCTGTAATTACTCGAGACTCTCCGTGATCTCTAGCTCACGCTCAGAAGCACTCACGAATTCATGTTGCCAACATTTTCAGCCGCACAAAAAGAAAGAAAATTCCTCTGTGAAACTTTGTGATTTGCATTTTGTATTTCTAAACCAGTTAAAACCGGGGGCTACCATGTGCGCCGCCCCTGCAGGCCCCTTCAGGGCTGAATTAAGGAGGCGGCTTTTTATGCAAACGGATAATCCTTGTAGTTGTTATGGCTGTGATATCCGTGGAATTGCGATTGAGTGACCCTTAAACGCGACTTCAAAGTCATTACATACCATTCAGTGGCATGGTCAGGATTGGCGAAATATTCAGCTACTTCGGCAATGGGCCTTCTGATCACAATTTCCGTTATCACATCAACCGCTCTCATTTTCTATCCAATAAAAATACTGGTGAATAAATATCCATAATGATCGGTCCTGGTTTCCTAATTTCAATACACATCAGCCGCATCAAAAGAAACCTTCGTGATATTTGAAACCTCCCTTAGATCATCGACAACTGCCTGCACCAGGGGTATGCCATTCTTCGTTCGTATTAATTCGGCTGCATGTTCCGGGTCACCGGGTATCAACACCGCTTCATGTCCCGGGGCAGGCTTGGTGCTCCTGAATACTTCTATCCAATGATCGATTCTTTTTTTAAAGACCTCCACATCTTCGAAGCCATCAATTTCCATAGCGCCGAAGAAATGGCCAATACCTTTTCCCACACTTTCCCTGGGGGCCTCCTCAAACAAAGCAAATGGTGGAGCAAAGGGTCCCCAGTTGGCACCACTCAAAACACAACATAAAATGTCCACCATGGCAGAGAGGCAGTATCCCTTATGAGCGCCCATTTCCCTTGTGGATCCCAGAGGAAGTACTCCTCCCTCATACACGTCATCCGGTGAAGTGGATGCATTTCCATTGGCGTCTATTATCCATCCCTCGGGAATGCTTTTTCCTGCCCGTCTGGCGATCTCAATTTTACCGAATGCAACCACGCTGGTAGCCAGATCAATGACAATGGGTGGGTTTTTAAACCCAGGAAAAGCAATAGCGATAGGGTTAGTTCCGAGCCTCCTTTCTGCCCCCCACAGCGGCACAACAATTCTTGAGGTGTTCGTCATTGACCACCCGATCATATCGCGCTCGAGCGCTTTCAAAGAATAATAAGAGGCGATGCCATAGTGGTTTGTATTGCATACACTTACCCAACCGGAGCCAAATTGAGATGCTTTTTCCATCGCGATCTCATTCGCACGCGGCCCAACCACCAGCCCTAATCCACTATCCCCATCTACTGTAGCTACGCTTTTCTTGTCGCGAACAATCCGGATATTAGGTTTGGGATTGATTCTGCCGATCAAAAACATATCGACATATGTACGAAGTCGCGCAACACCATGTGAATCAATACCCCGCAGATCCGCTTTCGATAACACATCAGCCGCCTGGGCAGCATCCTTTGGAGACAAGCCGAAGTGAATAAAAACACGCGTCGTAAAATCCCGAAGGGAATCGGCTGAAAAGCTAAAATATTCCGGCATAATGGTAAACTATTTATTTAAACTGGTAACCATCTCAAACACTAACAAATTAACAATCAAAAATAAAAAAAGAAGAAGCGAAATAACTGATTCATACCCGAGCCTAAAAGACAATTTACCTGATCCTTGCAATCCGAAGGAGAACCTTTTGCCGGATGGGTAATGAAATAAAGATTCTTTGGTGAACAAAAGTTGGATAATTCAATAGCCTGTTACCGATCTTGTTCGATCGGGCTTGATGTTTTCAATGAGTTTGTGAGTGAGTGGTGCCTTGAAAACGGATTGCCTCCTGAGCAAAAGCTTTCTCCATCTTATCCCGGTCAAATTCTTTTTCATTGTTGGCAAGCCAGATAGCGGCAACTCCATTGCCAATAAAGTTGGTGAGCGCCCGTGCTTCAGACATGAACCTGTCAACGCCCAACAGCAATGCTAAACCCTCGATGGGAATAATTCTTACTGCCGTAAGCGTGGAGGCCAGCACAACAAAGCCACTGCCCGTAACACCCGCGGCGCCTTTAGAGGTAACGAACAGAATCCCAATGATGGTAAAAATACTTTCCCAGGTTAAGTCAATGCCAAAAGCCTGGGCCAAAAAAAGGATGGCCATGGACAAATAAATCGTCGTTCCATCGAGGTTAAACGAATAACCCGCTGGCACAACCAGCCCTACCACTGGTTTTGAACAACCCATGCGTTCGAGTTTCTCCATCAAAGAAGGCAATCCGGCTTCCGATGAGGAAGTGCCCAGCACGATCAATAATTCCTGACGGATATATTTTAAAAAGCGCCACAGATTTACATCATAATATTTAAGAATGAAGTGCAGGACGACAAAAATAAACAAGCCCATTGTCATGTACACAGTAACCATCAACTTCGCCAAAGGTAACAGGGTGTCGATTCCATATTTGCCAATCGTAAAAGCCATTCCACCAAAGGCCCCCAGAGGAGCAAAGTACATCACGAAATGTAGCGCTTTAAAAACATAGCCTGAGATTACACTCAACACACGAATAATTTTATCCCTGATAGGAAGTTTGCTCAAGACGACGCCGGAAAAAATTGAAAAAAGTAAAATCTGAATAGTCAGATTATCCTTCAGAAACTGTGCCCAGCTAAAATCGGCTGCCTGTTTTGTGAATTTCGAAACGTCATTTTGTTGAACATCAGCCGTTGTGATACCAGAACCTGGTTGAATAACGTAAGCGGCGATGACGCCGATAATTAAAGCGATGGTAGTGACGATCTCAAAGTAGAGGATGGCTTTACCACCCACTCTCCCCACTTTCCGCAAACTGCTCATACCACTGATTCCCAGCGATATGGTAAGGAAGATGATCGGGTAAATAAAAATTTTTATGACTTCAATAAAACCCTTTCCAAGAATCTCCATGCTGATAGCCGTTTCAGGTTGAAAATGACCCAGCAAAGCTCCTGCCGTGATGGCAAAGAGTACCCAAAAAGTAAGATTGGTGAAAAGTTTTTTCAATAGCGCGTTCTGTTTGTCTGACGAGGGGGGAAGATAATTAAAATAGGATCACTCACTATAATCATGTATCAACAAGCTAAGACCTCCCAAAAGAAAAAAATTCTCTGTGAAACTCTGTGTTTTGCATTTTTGCCTCTAAAAATTGAGCGCTTACACGAAAATGATTCTCCTGGTCACAACCGGTGATCCCCACTTAAAACCAGGTGTCCGCAAGTAAATCACTCCGGGGTGAAGCTTAAAACGCGAACTATTTTACCCACCCCTCAACCTCTTCCAACGTCGGATTCTGAATATTCTCAAGCTTCAGTTTCTTGCGCATACCACATACGTCATTGAAGAGCTTGGAAACTTTCATCTCTCTCATTTGAGCGATAGAATGGAGTCCCATTTTCTGAAGAATGGGAATTAATTCAGCCCGTATGCCAGCTTCCGCAAACTCCAGTTCAGGAGCCGCGGCAAACGCTTTCTCAGGTTTCATCTGCGGAAAAAACAATACATCCTGGATAGAGGGAGAATTAGTCATGATCATGGTGAGCCGGTCAATTCCAATTCCTAATCCTGCCGTGGGAGGCATCCCATATTCCAATGCGCGCAAAAAATCTTCATCCAGCGTCATGGCCTCCTCATCACCGCGTTTTCCGAGTTCAAGTTGTTCTTCAAATCTTTCACGCTGATCGATGGGATCATTTAATTCAGAAAAACTGTTGGCGATTTCTTTGCTGTTGCAAATCGCTTCGAAACGTTCAACGAGTCCGGGCTTACTACGGTGTTTTTTCGCCAGTGGAGACATTTCAATGGGATAATCGGTAATGAATGTCGGCTGTATGAGCAGGGGCTCACATTTTTCTCCAAAGATCTGATCAATCAGTTTTCCTTTTCCCATGGTATCATCCAGCGGGACATGAAGCTGACGGCAGGTATCTCGCAAAGTCTGTTCCTCCATCTGAGAAATATCAATGCCTGTAAAATGTTGAATGGCTTCAAACATCGTATAGCGTTTCCAGGGGCGTTTAAAATCCAGCATATTTTCACCCACCTTAACCTGGGTGGTACCGTGAAGATCTATCGTGGCTTTTTCGACCATTTCTTCTACCAGGTCCATCATCCAGTAGTAATCTTTATAGGCGACATACAATTCTATCTGGGTAAATTCCGGATTGTGAAAACGCGACATGCCTTCATTCCGGAAATCTTTGGAGAATTCGTAAACGCCATTAAACCCGCCCACAATCAGGCGTTTAAGATACAACTCATTGGCTATTCGCAAGTACAACGTCATGTCCAGTGTATTGTGATGCGTTGTAAACGGCCTTGCGGCCGCCCCTCCGTAAAGCGGTTGAAGAATAGGCGTTTCTACTTCGAGATATCCTTTTTTATTCAGATACTCACGCATGGAATTCACCAGCTGCGTGCGCTTAATAAATGCATCACGCACTTGCGGATTGACCACCAGGTCCACATATCGCTGACGGTATCGTTGTTCAGGATCTGTAAAGGCATCATGGCGTACCACGTTGCCTTGCTCATCCACAGTTTCTTTAACCACCGGAAGCGGTCGTAAGGATTTCGCCAGAATGGTCAGGGTGGTAACATGGATGGAAATTTCCCCGACCTGAGTTTTAAACCCGAATCCTTTTATGCCTATGATATCTCCGATATCGAGAAGTTTTTTAAATACCGTATTCTAGAGGGTTTTATCTTCGCCGGGGCAAAGGTCGTCGCGACGAAGGTATATCTGGATACGACCGCTTTCATCCTGTAATTCGGCAAAGGCTGCCGAGCCCATGATCCTTCGACTCATAATCCGGCCAGCCAGGGAAACCTGTTGATAATTGCCACTTTCAGCATCGAAATTTTCCACGATATCCAGAGCAGAAGCATTCACTTCGAATAATTCTGCCGGATAGGGATTGATTCCCAGCTTCTCCAGCTCTTCTTTACTTTGTCTGCGGATAATTTCCTGTTCACTCAATACCATAATCTTTCAAATTCAGGGGCAAAATAAACAAAAAGCAGAAAGCTCAACGCAAAAAGCACAGTGGACTTAATTGGTCAATTGCGGATAGCCGGATAATGGTCAATGGTCAGTGGGAGTCAGTGTGGACTAATAAATTTAACCGAATTGAAATGAAGCACCACAATGCCAATGCCTAATGCCTCATTCCCTTCCTCCGCTTTAATTCCGCCCGAATGAAGGTCAGCTCCCGGCTACTCTGCCCGGCAACAGAAGTATTCTCCGCAGCGCGCCTTAATAAATATGGCATAACGGATTTCACCGGACCATACGGAACGTATTTAACGACATTATATCCCGCCTTCGCCAGATTGAAAGAAATGTTGTCGCTCATGCCGTATAGCTGGGCGAACCAGATGTGTGGGTCATTGCCGGATAGTTCTTGATCTGCCATCCGCTGCGTGAGGAGGGCATTGCTGTGTTCATTGTGTGACCCACACATCACATACACTCTGTTGACGTGGGTAATACAAAATTCAAGTGCATCATTAAATGCTTTGTCGGTGGCAGCCTTATCGCGATGGATGGGGTCCGGGTAACTGAGTTTTCCAGCGCGCTTTCGTTCCTTTTCCATATAGGCACCGCGGACCAGTTTTGCTCCCAGAAAATAATTTCCGTTCAGGGCATCCTGATAGTCATTGTATAAGTTCTCCAGCGAATCGATCCGGTACATTTGATAGGTATTGAACACGATCGCTTTTTCACCGTTGTATCTGGCCATCATTTCATCCGCTATTTTATCGATGGGATCCTGGATCCAGGTTTCTTCTGCATCTATCAATACAGGGACACCAAATGAATGGGCTTTCTCACAAATATGATCGATACGGGCGCGGGCACGTTCAAACGAGGCGTTTTCTTGCCCGGAAAGTTTTTCGTGGCTATTGATCTTTTCAAGCACCTCGCCTGAGGCTAAACCTGTTACTTTAAAAACACAAAAGGGAATACTCGCGGAGCGGTGGGCTTTCTCAATGGTTCTTAAAATTTCATCCCTGGTAAGATCAAATCCTTCATCCGATTTTTCACCTTCAACGGAATAATCAAGTATGGTTCCTACATGAAAACGACTCAATAATTGGATAACCCCTTCACTTTTTTCAATACTTTCGCCGCCACAGAAATGATCAAAAGACGTTTTTTTTATGATGCCCTCAATGGGTAAGCCTGCTTTTAGCGCAAGTTTCAAAAGGCCGGTCGCAACAAAAGAGATCCATGGATGATTGACGAGGGAAAAAATGAAATTCGCTTTTTTCAGATTAGCATCTGATTTATATGAAAACGCAATAGCGGTATCTTCGAATGAAATAATGGGTTTTGATTCCATAAATTTAAAGGTGCGCAAATATATAAAAGACGAAATTATTCCGTTCGAAATCGTTTCCATTAATCCATGATAAAACAATGAATGCTGTAATTTTTAATACCTTTCCACTCATTTAGTAAGGATGACCGACAATATTAAATTTTCTAGTGACCCGGGGGCTGATCTGGCCACCTTTCTGAAGGAGAAAAATTACAGCAAAATTGCGGTACTGACAGACGAAAACACTGAACGGTATTGCTATCCGCAGGTCCGGAATGCTCTCAATGCTCATCACAATATCCTGATCCGCAGTGGCGAAGAGCAAAAGAGTATCGCCACGTGTGAAAGCATCTGGTCAGAAATGACGGAGCAGGGCCTGGATCGCCATGCCGTACTGATTGTAGTGGGCGGTGGAGTATTGGGCGACATGGGAGGTTTTTGCGCCGCCACCTATAAAAGGGGTATCGACTTTATCCTAATTCCGACAACGTTATTATCACAGGTGGATGCCAGTATTGGGGGCAAGCTGGGGATAGACTTTAAGCATTTTAAGAACCACATTGGGGTCTTTCAAACTCCAGCCCTTACGCTGCTCCATGCGGGGTTCCTCGATACTCTGCCCGAATCAGAAAAACGTTCGGGTTTTGCTGAGGTCATTAAGCATGCGCTGATCGCTGATCTTGCCATGTGGGAAGAAATCAGGAAAAAATCCCTTCAAAACCAATCATGGGATGTGCTCCTCAAACATTCGGTGAACATTAAACTAAAGGTGGTTACGAAGGATCCCTACGAGAAAGGTCTTCGCAAAATATTGAACGCGGGTCATACAATCGGGCATGCCCTGGAAACCTTTTTGCTGAATGCGAACAGAAAAATCCTTCATGGGGAGGCAGTCGCCGCGGGATTGGTGTGTGAAGGATTTTTGGCGAAAGAAAAAGGTTTGTTAAGCCAGGAAGCTTTTGAAGGCCTTCTTAAATATATCAAGAACCTTTTCGGTAAAGTCAGTTTTGCACAGGAAGAAGAAGCGGAAATTGTGGCCTTAACAAGGCAGGATAAAAAAAATAGAGAAAATAAGATCTTATGCGTTCTCCTGGATGGAATAGGGAAAGCGCGCTGGGATTGCGAGATTAGACCGGAAGAAGTAAAAGAAGCTCTGTCATTTTACCGTTCAGCTTAAAAATAAAAAGATTCCGTTTCATCGTAGACGGATTTTTCAGCCTGAATGGTTTTTTTAATGCTGGCCGTCCCTTTAGAAATGAATTTTTTCGTTTTTTCCTTCCGGGTTCCTGTTAATAACCACGCTGCTAACAAGGCTCCGGAGGCTAAGCCGATACCGATCGCGAATGTACTGGATTTACTCATACTACTAATTAACTTAATTTTTTGCTTAAATGTTGCAGTTCCTGGGAAAAAATGTTTTGCAACCTCGTAATTTTCCCAAATAAATTTTAAAGTACTTTGAATACGATCTCTGTTAAACAAAAATCTGCACTGTCAGGCTGCGTAGAAAACCTTCCCGCATCCAAAAGTATTAGCAATCGGGTGTTAATACTAAATGCGCTTTCGGGTAGTACATCCACTCTTCATAACCTTTCAGATGCCAATGACACACAGCTCATGTTGCGTCTGATCCAATCACAAAATCCAGTGATCGATGTTGAAGACGCCGGAACCACCATGCGTTTTTTAACAGCCTATTTCAGTGTGACTAACCAGAATAAAATTATCACGGGTAGCCATCGCATGAAGGAACGACCCATCGGAATTCTTGTGAATGCCTTACGTGCGTTAGGTGCAATAATAGAGTATCACGAAGAGGATGGTTTTCCCCCTTTGCATACGCTTAATTTTGTCGCGCAAAAAACAAACTTAATCCGGATCAGAGGCGATGTCAGTAGCCAGTTCATCTCCGCTTTAATGATGGTAGCGCCAACGCTCAACGAAGGCCTCACCCTAATCCTGGAAGGAAAAGTAGGTAGTCGGCCTTATATTGAAATGACAGCATCTTTGATGGACCATTTCGGCGTGAAATGCGAGATACTGGAAAATGAAATTCATATTCCACACCATCCTTACGGGCCTGCGGAATATACCGTTGAATCAGACTGGTCAGCAGCCAGTTATTGGTTTTCTTTTGCCGCCCTTTCCCGGGAGGCAGAAATTTTTTTACCAAGATTATTACTGGATTCCCTCCAGGGAGACAGTGCTATAATGAAAATTATGGAAACGTTAGGCGTTCAAAGTACAATGAAAGGATCCCTGATGAAACTATCCCGTATCAACGCAAAAAAATCTTTGTCGTGGGACTTTACGCATTGCCCCGACCTGGCCCAAACCGTTGCCGTAGTCTGCGCGGCGAAAGGAATTGATGGTGAGTTCACCGGTCTCGAGAGTCTGCGAATCAAAGAAACTGACCGCATTGCTGCCCTTCAGACCGAATTAAGAAAGATTGGCGGGGATTTGATAGAAGAAGACCATCGATGGAAATTAATTCCGAGCAGGCAACTTCCAGTAAATGTCTCTTTTGATACCTACAAAGATCACCGCATGGCAATGGCTTTCGCACCCCTCGCCACATTAATGAACATACAGATTGAAAATCCCATGGTCGTTAAAAAATCCTATCCAAAATTCTGGGATGACATGAAGCTCCTGGGATTCCTATCCAGCGAAGGATAATGTACAGGACTAGTTAGTATGATGGGTTTTATGGATTGGCTCTCCAAAAAAAACGCGCAGAGTACAAAGAGAAAAAGACCCTCTCTAAAAACTCAGAGACCCTGCGCGTGTACTTTGAATCAACCTCTGCCGATTGATTAACCATATTGCTGTCAGCAGGTTTTAATCAAAACCTGGGGTTATAGGTATTTGTTCCTTAAAGTCCTCTTTTAAAAAAATATTTTTTCTACTCACATCTAGAAAGTCCGCATGCTAGAGAATCCACGCGAACTATCTTAAAAATTCTGATAAACGGTCTAAATATTGGACATATGTTTTTTAAACCGTTTCAAACTTCTTCAACACTGTATTTCATCCCGCTACTGATTTTAAATTTGCGACGGATATGATGGTTAGATACATTTTTTGAAGGTAAGTCAGTGAATGAATATGCATTCAGTTATACCCCTTTGATATTTTAAGAATGCAGGCTTCAATATTGGCTGGTTGAAATTTTATCAGTTTTTGGCGGGCGCTCATGCTGACAGACACGAATCCTTTTCAGGAAAGATTAACGCCCATCATTTAAACAAATAGGCTCCCGAACGGAGGTCGCGGAAGCCTAAAGGTCGTGAACTTACCAGGTAAGGGTTTGAATGAGCGCTTACTTAAGATAACGGAAATCGTGTCCGGACTTTACCTGCAGAAGGAACTCATAGATAAGATTAATCACGTTTTCCACATCATCCTTATGCACCATCTCTACCGTTGTGTGCATGTACTTGAGCGGTAAGGAAATGAGGGCGGACGCCACGCCTTCAAAGGAATACGCAAAAGAATCTGTATCCGTTCCCGTTGACCGGGAAACGGCCTGGCGCTGAAAAGGAATTTTGCGCTTTTGCGCTGTTTCAATTACCATTTTCAAGACGTTATTCTGCACGGCAGGTCCATAACAAATCACTGGACCAACTCCGCATTTAAGGTTTCCGCTGTCTTTTTTGTTGTACATAGGAGATTGTGTATCATGGGTCACGTCGGTACAGATGGCCAGGTCAGGCTTGATACGTCTGGAAATCATCTCCGCGCCCCTCAGACCAATCTCTTCCTGCACCGCGTTAACGACATAAAGCCCGAAGGGAAGTTTTTTCTTGTTTTCATTCAGCCTCCTTGCTACCTCGGCGATCATATATCCCCCCATGCGATTATCCAACGCCCGGCCCACAAGCCATTGCTTGTTTAGTTCCATAAGCTCGTCCTCGAAAGTGATCACGCATCCCACATGGACGCCCATCGCATCGACTTCCTTTTTATTTTCGGCTCCGATATCAATAAAAATATTCTTTAAGGTAGGGGGCTCTTCCTTGGCTGCATCGCGGACGTGAATAGCGGGCCATCCGAACACACCTTTCACCATGCCCTTGTCAGTATGAATATTGACCCGCTTACTCGGCGCTATCTGGTGGTCTGATCCGCCATTGCGCTTTACATATATGTAACCTTCGTCAGTAATGTAATTCACAAACCAGGATATTTCGTCAGCGTGAGCTTCAATAACCACCTTGTAAGAAGCCTTGGGATTCACGATACCCACCGCCGAACCATACACATCCACCATATACTCCTGCACATACGGCTTTACATAGTCCAGCCAAATCTGCTGCCCCGAAGCTTCAAAACCAGTAGGCGACGCGTTGTTCAAATATTTGTAAAGAAATTCTCTGCTTTTTTTATCCATAAATCTATTAATGTTCTGTTTTGTCAAGCGATCAGTTGAGAGTATGCGGGTTTTAGATTCACTACCGTTCCAGGCCCTCCTACCTCCAGGCTACCTTTATACCTTTATACCTTTATACCCTATACCTTTATACCTTTACACCTTTACACCCCATCCCTCCCCCTACAGCGGAATATTCCCATGCTTCTTCTTCGGCAATTTAGCTACTTTGTTTTCCAGCATCTCAAAGGCCCGAATAAGTTTCTCGCGCGTTTCATCCGGATAGATCACCTCATCGATGTAACCTCTGTGCGCGGCCCGGTAGGGATTGGCAAATTTACGGGTGTATTCCGCCACTTTCTCATCAAGTTTTGCCTGTGGATCTTCCGCCTCCGAAATTTCCTTTTTGAATATGATCTCAGCCGCACCTTTCGCACCCATCACAGCAATTTCCGCTGATGGCCAGGCAAAGTTCAGGTCAGCGCCAATGTGTTTGGAGTTCATCACATCGTAGGCTCCTCCATAAGCTTTACGGGTGATGACCGTTACCCGGGGCACGGTAGCCTCAGAAAAAGCAAACAACAATTTTGCGCCATTCGTTATAATGGCGTTCCATTCCTGATCAGTACCCGGTAAAAAACCCGGCACATCTTCGAACACTAACAACGGTATATTGAAACAATCACAAAAACGAACAAACCTCGCGCCTTTCACACTTGAATGGATATCCAGAACACCTGCCAGTGAAGCCGGTTGATTACCCACCAGTCCAATACTTCTTCCGGCGAGGCGCGCAAATCCGACGACAATGTTTTCAGCAAAATTTTTGTGCACTTCGAAAAAACTTCCCTCGTCTACAACCCCATTGATGACATCGCGCATGTCATAAGGTTGATTAGGCGTGGTCGGTATAATATTATTTAAGTCAGGTCGTTTTTCGTTCCCTTCCTGATAGGCAATTTTTGGCGTCAGATCTTCGCAGTTCTGTGGCATGTAACTGATCAGCGTTTTGATCTGGTTGATACATTCTGCTTCGTTCGCGCAGGCGAAGTGCGTGACCCCGCTTTTTGAACTGTGCGTGAGCGCGCCGCCAAGTTCTTCGGCAGAAACATTTTCATGCGTTACCGTTTTTACAACGTTTGGTCCTGTCACAAACATGAACGAAGTATTTTCCACCATAAAAATAAAATCAGTTATGGCAGGTGAGTAGACTGCTCCTCCCGCGCAGGGACCCATTACGGCCGATATCTGCGGTACGACACCAGAAGCAAGCGTGTTGCGATAAAAAATATCTGCATAGCCACCCAATGAAACCACCCCCTCCTGGATACGTGCGCCACCCGAATCGTTCAAACCGATAATGGGCGCCCCGTTTTGCATAGCAAGGTCCATGATCTTCACAATCTTTTCGGCATGGGTTTCTGATAGCGATCCGCCGAAAATTGTAAAATCCTGAGAGAAAACATATACTAACCTTCCGTTGATTTTACCATATCCCGTGATCACACCATCTCCGAGATAATACTCCTTATCAAGCCCAAAATCTTTGCTTCGGTGCATGACAAATTTCCCCAGTTCTTCAAAGGTGCCTTCATCCATGAGCAGATGCAGGCGCTCTCTGGCGGTTAATTTTCCTTTGGCATGCTGTTGTTCAATCCGCTTTTGACCCCCTCCGAGTAAGGCTTCATTATTTTTCCGTTCAAGCTCATTGAATTTTTCCTGCAGTACCTGATCGGTTATAATTCTTTTCGCCATGGTCTTGGTTGAATGGTGGTAAAATAAGTAAATCCCCCTGGAAATATAGTATTAAATTTCTTTCACTTTTAAGCATTATGAACAAGATCGCCATTATTGACATGGGCACAAACACCTTCCACCTGCTTGTAGCGGAGATAGGCCATGATGGGTATGATGTGCTTTACCGCGACCATGCCCCCGTCAAGATAGGAATGGCAGGGATCAATGAAGGCTTCATTTCTGAAACCGGTTTTCAACGTGCCATTCAGGCTATGCAAAGGTTTAAAACTAAAATAGATGAATTTCGGGTTTACTCCGTTTATGCGTTTGGAACCAGTGCCCTCCGCAATGCCGCCAATGGTCTGGCTCTTGCTGAAAAAATTAAGTCCCTTACGGGAATAACGATCCAAATTATTAATGGTGACGAAGAGGCTGATTTGATTTATTCGGGTGTGAAGGCCGCCCTTGACCTGGCCGCAGATGTAAACCTCATCATGGATATCGGGGCGGGGAGTGTAGAATGTATTATCGCTGATCAACAACAAGCTTTTTGGAAACAAAGTTTTGAAATTGGCGGACAGCGCTTGTTAGAGAAATTCCAAAAACATGATCCGATCATTTTGGAAGAAATCAAAGCACTGGATAGTTTCTTTGAAACATCATTGTTCGAATTATGGACGGCCCTGCAGAAATTTCAACCTGCAATACTGATCGGTTCTTCGGGTAGTTTTGACACGCTAAGCGACATATTTTGTATCCGCAAAAAAATTTCGCGGACGCTTACAGAAAAAGAAACTCCGTTATCGGAAGAAGGGTTTTATGAAATCTATTCCGAACTTATCCGGAAGGGCAGGAACGAAAGAATGCAGATCGAGGGGATGATAGAGTTGCGGGTAGACATGATCGTAGTGGCATGTTGCCTGATCCGTTTCCTTTTGGAAAAACATAAGTTTGATCGCATCCGCGTTTCTACTTATTCTTTAAAGGAAGGAGTTCTTTCAAATTTGTTCCAGGGAAAACTAATTTTTTAGGTAGGTTTTATGATAGCACCCTGAAAAGGCGTAACTATTAAGTTAGTTAAAAATCATCACAGAACCAACGTTTGAACATGGAAAATGTTGCTTTGGAGCTAAAAAAAAGCAGGTAGAAACACAACCTTTTTGCATCTCTACCTATTGCTTAACCCCGCATCAATTTAAACCTGCAATCATTTTGTCCTTCGGGTATTTGACCTCAAAATCGTAGCGCAATTGCTTACTCTCATTTGGTCTTAAAGTGAATTCCCAAACCAGTATTCCCGTTGCCTGGTCATATCGCGCATTAGTCGTTTGACCGATGACAACTTCAATCTGCGTATTTTTAGACACTGGAATATGATCTTCAGCCAGAATTTTTATGTCCTCGGTTTTATTGTTTCGTATCGTGATCTCATAGGCGAAGGCGTCTTTCTGATGCGTGCCTATAAATTTCCGCGAGCTCACATCTTTTACCTGTGTTCGCTTGACAGCGATCCTTTTATCACGCCCCAGGGATACATAAAGCGTGTCTTTGATACTTTGCGGGTCAATGTAGCTCTTGCCCACAAAAGTTCCGTCAAAAAACACATTAGCCTCTCCCGGCAGTAAATTAAACGCTTCCCATCCTGTTGCGCCAGCCATCAGGAAGGCATCCGGATCAAGTTTAGGTGCCACGGAATATTGATAACTGGCGTTCAATTCGTGCTTGCCAATGTCGACCGTTGTGGGTTTGTTTTCAGAATTGATCGTATAGGGCAAGGCAATTTCAAACTCTGTATTAAGTGAGGTCTGCAGAACGCTTACAAAGTCCGCTATCGTCTCGGCCTCTACAGCAACTTCACCTTTCTGAACCGCTACGCCAGGCGCCGTTCCTTGCAGGCGGCCTTCCAGGTAACTTTTTCTTTTATCATACTGAGGAGTGTAAAAATCAAGAAACCAGGGTAGCAATTCAGGCTTCACCCCACCCAGGTTTGGGTTAGCGGTAGACAGCTTCAATTTTACATTTTTCCAGGTCTCCCCAGTACCTTGAAATACGTTTGCTTTATACACCAGGCTTAATGGTGTTTTCGTATTAAGTCCACGTATATCATACAAGGCGTACCATCCGGCATTGGCAACAACATAATCTAAAACAATTTCCACGTCGGAAGCTTTTTCAGCAGAAAGGCTGACAATTATTTCGCTGGTATGTTTTCCTGGTAATTCGTTTTGCGCGCGTATTTGTTGCTGAATTCTTGACAACCTTTCATTCAGTTCACTGATTTTTTTATCGTGAAGCATACGGGTCATTGCAATATCCTTTAATCGGCTTCGAAAAAAATCAGCCATGTTTTTTAATTCGGTTACCGGAAGATTTTGATTCGCTCCGCCAATTTTCTGATTGCTTAACAGCATCTGCTCTTCTTTATTGAGTATTTCTTTTTGGGTACTTTCAAATAAAATCTTGCCTTGTAAAAAAGAAACTGAATCATTCAAACCTTCGATGTGTTTGGGGGTAGCGAAGTCCCGCAAAAAATTTTGTTGATGGCTGACGCCGAGTAGAATAAAATTCCCTTTTCCGGTAACCTGTATACTGTTGGGGTCAAGTTGGGCGGTGAGTCCCTGAATAATAAGGTTTGTTTTTCCGCCTTCAATTTTACTTTTCACTTCTCTCCTGACCTGCGCTTTATTGAGGAATACAGTGACAGCGGTAATTTTTGAATCAACTGGTTTTTCCTGTTGTGCAACCGCCATTTTAGTAGCGAAAAGAAGCATGAATAGGCAATAGCTGAGTTTTTTCATCATATGATTTTTGTCAATATAGATGAGACCATCAAGGTTATTCCATAAAAGCAGGAGCACTTTAGTTCATTTGTGTCGGAATTGACCTGAAAACGCGTTTAATTTTTATTAGGGTTTAGCTTATTTTGCGCTCCATTTGAATGGAATACTATGGATAAAATTTATGCGCTAAAATCCCTGCAATCCTTTACTCTTGATCTTTTTAGATATATCGGTTGCTCCATGGAAGAAGCCATGCTGGCTACCGAGGTGTTGTTAACCGCCGATTTACGGGGGATCGATTCCCACGGCATCGCCCGATTGTCAGGGTATGTGAGGCTGTGGGAGAGCCAACGGATAAACGCTCAACCCGATATCAAAGTGGTACACGAGACACCCAGCACAGCCGTGGTGGATGGTGATGGTGGACTTGGTCTTGTCGTGGGCCCTAAGGCGATGGAAATAGCCATGGAAAAAGCGCGTAAAGTTGGTACCGGATGGGTGGCGGTGAGAAATTCAAATCATTTTGGGATCGCAGGGTATCACGCGATGAAAGCCCTCCCGCACGATATGATCGGTATAGCCATGACCAATGCCAGCCCCCTTGTGGCGCCCACATTCTCAACGGAACGGCTACTGGGAACCAATCCCATTGCTATTGCCATTCCGGCAGGCAATCAACCCGCCTTCGTTGCAGACTTCGCCACCACCACCGCGGCAAACGGCAAACTTGAAATTTTACAACGCAAAAATATGGATGCGCCGATTGGTTGGATCCAAAAGAAGAATGGTGAGTCTTCTACAAATGTGCATGAAGTGAAAAACGGAGGGGCATTGCTACCACTGGGAAGTGACCGTGAGCACGGAAGTCATAAAGGATATTGTCTAGGGGCGTGGGTGGATATTTTTTCAGCAGTGCTTTCAGGGGCAAATTATGGACCATGGGTCCCTCCTTTCGTGAGTTTTCTCGCACCTCCAACGGATCCTGTCGGGTCTGGAATCGGACATTTTTTTGGGGCTATGCGCATCGACGCCTTCAGGCCGGCAGATGAATTTAAATCCCACATGGACAACTGGATTAACCGTTTTCGGGCAGCCATACCGGTAGAAGGACAGGATCGTGTTTTGATTCCCGGTGACCCGGAAAGAGAAATAGCGGAAGAGCGAGTAAAAAACGGGATACCTCTGAATGACAAAGTAGTTGAAGATCTTAAAGCCCTGGCTTTGCGGTATGGGCTGG
>JBDSIM010000154.1:0-17727 GCA_039917935.1 Cyclobacteriaceae bacterium
TACTACGAAAGAGGGACGTCCTGCCCTCGAAGCTTCTCTTACTTCAAGCCCTAAATAGCCAGCATCATGAAAAATTTAATCAGACCTGTATTTCTTCTCGCTTTTACCATTGGTATGATGAGCGCCACTACTTTAGTAGAAGAGGGCGCAACGAAAGAATTTATGGCCGGAGGCATCAAAGTAATTTATAAACCTTCTATAAAGGAAATTATCAGCGTGAGGCTTTTTATCAAAGGAGGTACCGCCAATTATATCAAGCCACAGGAAGGGATTGAATCGCTGGCATTGACGGTGGCCACTGAAGGAGGTACAACATCCCTATCGATGTCAGACTTTGGCACAGCGCTGGAAAAAATAGGAACAACAGTAGGTTCATCTTCTGACTATGATTACAGTGAGATCAACCTTTCGTGTATTAAAACTTTCTGGGATGAATCCTGGAAACTGTATGCCGATGGAATCGTTAATCCCCGTTTTGAAAAACAAAGTTTTGAACTGATCAAAGGAAAGTTGCATGCTTCAGCCAAAGAACAGGAGTCGGATCCGGATGTTCACGTGGGGATCAGAAGTATGGAAGTCGCTTATCCGGAAAAGAATTATGCAAAAATTCCCGATGGCACGGCAGCAAGCCTTGAAAAACTCACGCTTGAAGATGTCAAAAAGCATTATGCAAAAGTTGTAGGCAAAGGAAATGTTTTTTTAGTGGTTGTGGGGAATGTCACAGAAGCTGACCTGAAAAATAAAATAGGGTCGACGCTCGGTAAACTGGCGTCTGTAAAATCAGCGCCGAAAGAGACCCGGGGTATCATTCAACCTGGCGTTACCATTGAGAACAGGGATATTGCGACAAACTACATTACGGGGAGTATGAGCGTCCCTTCTATAAACGAAAAAGATGCTCCAGCTTTCAGGTTGGCAACCTCCATCATGAACGACCGGTTTTTTCTTGAATTGAGAACCAAACGCAGCCTCACTTACGCGCCAGCGGTTTTTTATTCCGGGAATCTTGTCAATAGCCCCAAGACTGTTTTCTATGCTTCCAGCACTGATCCCAAACAGACCCTGCAAGTAATGATGGAAGAAATTAATGTGGTGAAAAATCAAGGATTTAAGGAGAAGGAATTGCTGAATAAAAAAGCAAAATTTCTTACTGGTCATTACAGCAGGCTCGAAACGAATGATGCGCAAACCATTTCATTGGGCATATCCGAACTTGCTGGTAACTGGAAAGACGCGGAAAATTTCATGACTGCAGTAGATCAGGTTACCATTCAGGATCTCAATGCAGCATTTAAAAAATATTCCAACAATATAAACTGGATGTATCTGGGTAAGGAGTCAGCGGTGAGTAAAGAAGATTTTAAGCAACCTCAGGTATTGCCTGGAGGCGATAAAATTGCACCGAAAAAATAATTTTTTTACTGAAAACATCGTGACAGAGAAGATTTGCTTAGGCGAACCTTTTTCATTTCAACACTTTTAGTGAATGCTAAAGGACGCGTTGGAGGCAAGTTCCTGAACGTTATTCAGATGAAAGGTCTCTGCGAGTAATTCATAGGACCGAAGCCGCTCCTGAAAGGAATCGGCGAAGGTTGCCACGACTATTTCATTGGCATCAAATTCACTTGAAAGTGCAAGGATTTGTTTTTTAACTGTATCCGAAGTGCCTGTTATCATCCGTCGCCTGTTGTATTGAACATGTCTCAGTTCATCACTCGAATATTGATGAGCCCGAATGGATTCGAAGGAGGGCGATTCATCCATTTGGCCTTTTGAAATACTCAACAAACGATAATCCATTACTGCCTGCATCCGGGCGGCTTGTTCTTCAGTCTCCCCGCAAAAAACAAAAATACCAACACTCACCCTGGGTTCGGGAAATCCCGGCGAAGGTGTGAAACGTTTCCGGTATTCCTTAACCGATTCTGCACCCCCTACAGGGTTAATAAATTGTGCGAATGACAACCCCATACCGAAGTGCGCTGCCAGGTATGCACTCTCCCCGCTGGAGGTGAGCATCCATAATTCTGGTTTTGTGGTGATACGGGGAATGGCCTTCACCCGTTCATGCACTGTTTCAGGGGTTGAATCATCGTTTAAAAAAGCTTTCAGGGTAACGATTTGCCGAATATATTCCTGTGGATCAAATGTATTTGCGGGATTGAGCAATGAAGCGGTAAGGCGATCACCGCCGGGAGCACGGCCGATGCCAAGGTCAATTCTTCCCGGAAATAATCCTTCTAACAGGCGGAAATTCTCAGCTACTTTAAGCGCACTGTGGTTTGGAAGCATAATGCCGCCTGAACCAAGCCTGATGCGTTTCGTCTCAACTCCTAACCGAGCCAATAAAACTTCAGGAGCAGCGCAAGCAAGGGTTGGTAGGTTATGGTGTTCGGAGATCCAGTATCGGGTATACCCGAGTTCATCTGCCTTTTTTATCAATTGGACACTTTCCTGTAAAGTTTCGACGGCGTTACTTCCTCTGCGAATAGGGGTCTGATCAAGTATACTAAGATTTATTTCCATTAGGGGATTTTAAAGTACAATAACAAGTTTTTACTTAAAGAAGTGCCTTAGGAGCTTAAAGCAAAAAGATTAAAGCACAAAGCTGATAGCAAACAGTATGGATGGAAGATTGATGGTTTAAGCCCCGGCGATAAAACAGGAGAAGCAAAAAGGGTAGACAGTGTCTGAGATAGCGATGGCAAATGACAAAAAGTTTTGAATTATTTTTTTAAATCCCCCTTAATACGTCACCGATGAATGCAATCTTCTGATTAAGATTGCACTTCTCCTTTATGTGTATAATTAACTTTATCTTCTACTTTTATTCCTAATTAATATTTAACCTGATTTATGAATATTCGATATCTGGTAATATGTTTCCTGGCCTCAGGCTTTTTCTTTTCATGCTCCTCCGATAAAAAGGAAACCAAACTCCCGGAGGGTGTAGGCATTAATTTATCTTACATGGACACGACTACAAAGCCGTCCGATGATTTCTTTCAGTATGTTAATGGAGGATGGCTCGCGGCCAATGAAATTCCTGCAGATCAGGGTAACTGGGGTAGTTTTACAGAATTACGGGAAACAAACCAGGAGGTACTGCTCAATATTCTGAACAAAGCCGGTGAAAACGAACAATATAAGGAAGGATCGGATCAGCGAAAAGCCGCCAATTTTTACAGCGTTGGTATGGATTCTTTGCTAGCCGAGCGCGCAGGGGTCTCTGTTTTGAAATCCTATCTTGAAAGTATCGCATCTATCCGCAACAAAAAAGACCTGCAGGACTACCTGGAACAAGCCATGTTGCGAAGTGGAAATGCTTTTTTTGACATGGGCGTTTTTCCGGACCTTAAAAAGAGTGACAGGATAGCTGCCTACATTACTTCGGGTGGAATAGGTTTGCCCGAACGCGACTATTATTTAAAATCAGATGACAAATCAAAAGAGATTCGCAACCGATACATCGGGCACATCGCCAACCTTTTTATACTGTCAGGGGCATCAGCTGACGATGCCAAACAAAAGGCCGATGTCGTACTAGAGATCGAAACACGTTTGGCCAGGAACATTCTCAGCAAAGAGGATAGCCGTGATCCTTATAAATCATATCACCCAAAAAGTATTTCAGATCTTGGCAAACTTGCTCCGTCCGTAGATTGGAAAGATTATTTTACGGAGTTGAATATAAAAGTAGATACGGTCATTGTAACTGAGCCGGCTTTTTTACAGGAGTATGATAAAATTGTGAAGGAGTCAAAGTTTGATGAGATTAAAAGCTATCTGGAGGCAGCCCTGCTCAGAACGTCAGCTCCGTTTATGAATCATGATTTCGTTGAGGAGTCCTTTAACTTCAATCAAAAATATTTAACAGGCATTGAGCAATTGCGTCCGCGATGGAAACGCGTGCTTACGACTACTAATAACGTAATAGGGGAGGCTATAGGTCAACTGTATGTAGATGAGACTTTTCCTCCGGAAGCAAAACAGAAAGCCCTCGAAATGGTTGAAAATATCAAGCTGGCTTTTGCAGACAGGATAAAACAATTGGATTGGATGTCAGATTCAACCAAAGATATGGCATTAAAAAAACTGAACACTTTTACGGTCAAGATTGGTTATCCGGAAAAATGGATTGACTATTCCACGTTGGAAGTCAGCAAGGATCCGGAAAAGGCCTCTTATTTTCAAAATGTCGTGAATGCAAACCAGTTTGAGTCCAAACGCCAACTTTCAAAACTTGGAAAGCCAGTGGATCGCGATGAGTGGCAAATGACTCCGCAGACCATTAACGCTTATTATAATCCCTTATTTAATGAAATAGTTTTTCCTGCAGCCATCCTTCAACCACCCTTCTATGATTATCGCGCAGATGAAGCAGTAAACTATGGTGGTATCGGTTCGGTAATAGGGCATGAGATCTCTCACGGTTTTGATGACCAGGGTGCCCAATTTGATGCACAGGGTAATTTAAAAAACTGGTTTACTGAAAAAGATTTATCAAGCTTTAAAGCCAAAGGTAAAAGTTTGGCCGGTCAGTTTGATAAATATGAGCCTTTGCCTGGTGTCTTTGTTCAGGGTCAGTTTACGTTGGGAGAAAACATTGGCGACCTGGGCGGAATTACCGCAGCCTATGAGGGCCTCCTGCGCTTCTATCGCGAACACGGAAAACCTGACCCCATCGAAGGATTCACTCCGGAACAACGTTTCTTTATTTCCTGGGCCACCATATGGAGGATAAAATATCGGGACGAAACATTGCGTACGCAAGTGCTGACCAATCCTCATTCACCCGGTATGTTCCGTGCAAATGGTCCATTAACCAACTTTACACCATTTTATGAAGCCTTTAATGTCAAAGAAGGTGATAAGATGTTCCGCACAGAGGAAGAACGGGTTAAGATCTGGTGATTGTTAGTGTAATCTGATAATACTTTGAAAATTGTCGAGGCTAGTTATGACTCGACAATTTTTTTAAGATTTTCCCAGAATGGATTGCCAGCCTTGTTGAGTGAATACATCACAGCCTACTCTCTCGGGTGAAGGTCACATTCATCGGTCCTTCTATAAACAGGATACTCCTCCGGATTTGCAAAATACAATCCAATTAGCTCAGCCGGCGCAATCAACGTAGATCAGCTCTGGAGGAGCTTCCTGTCTATAGAAAAATTGACCAACCGAAAACCCGGCTCCATCGGAGCCTCCTAAATTCTGGCGACAACTATTCTTTAGTCGGACAATAGTGAAAATTTTATAGTCAATCAAATTACTTCACGTTGTTGGCTAAAATGAATATGCCTGGATGACAAGTGTTTTTAAAACTTAACATTCTTAATGGTGGCCTATCACTTTAAGCCAATTGTTTTTAATCGTCGTGCCTACGTGAAATCAGGTAAAATTGTTGAGCGATTTTCAGAAACTCTCACGGCTGTGATTTTGTCCACGCTCCGAGAATGAAGCCACAAATGGAAAGTGATGCTAACGAATATCCGCCGGTTATCCATGCTAGTGCATAAGGTTCTCCCGCAAACATGTTGCCACTCATCGTCCAGAAATGATGAAAGCAAAGCGCTATAAGAAATCCAATACCTGCTCCCCGGATGCCAGATCTCACATCAAGCTTTGTGAACAACCATGCCAGCATATACACAGAAGCAGCGCAGGAAATAAAATTTAAAATCCAAACAGCAATTCCGGGGTCATTTGCCTCCATATTTGCCATATCAAGGCCAACCATACGCATCCAGGATTCGCCAAAAAGCGGACCATACCAAAGAAATCCCAATACGTGTAGCACAATGATACAGACCACGGCAGCCGGGTGATTGATTTTCAGGTTTTTCATTATTGAAGGGGTTAAGTTCAGTTAAGTTAGTAGAAAGTTTTTGGATTTGAAATGGCTTGCTGGCAGGGCGCACGATAGATCAGATACTATCTTTTTTCAATGCTGTATTCGGGTAAATCGAAAGCCATGGATGCGAATTTATCTCCCTTGCTTTGGGTTACTTAAATGGGTCAAAATCATTAGCGGAGTATGAATTTTCCATTAAGGTGTATTGCATGAATTTTTGTTATTGCTTAGCCAACCGACTGGTTGAGATTAAAAAATTGGCTGTCATGCCTTACTTTCATTTAAAGGATTATTCGGCTCTCCAGCATGTAATCAGGATAAGATTTTTGATAATCAAATGAGATATTCTAAAGCAATGGAAGACCCTTTTTGAAACCCGACAGTATTTGCTGTTTGCCAGGAGGTGAATTCATGGAAGGCAAGCTGTAATAGGGAACGCCCAACTACCGACACTATAAAATTTCGGCAATCTGGAAGAATGGCTTATTGACAGATAGCCTTAGCGTTATTTGGATAATTCGATACTACCAGGAACACCATCGTTTGTGATAACAAGAATATTTATCTTACCTTTTTACAATGCCAAGTCTGAGTAAGGTTTGATCACCTGGATTAGTAACCCATCGCTTTTGACTGGTTACGCGGGCTTTATAGGAATCGCTGTCATCGTTATCATAAAAAATGTAAACTTCCTCTCCGGCATCAAATACATTGGCTTGAGAACCAATAAGAACGCTTACTTCAATTTCATTTCCGGACAAGAAGGCCTTAAAAATTTTAGCATCATCTTTCTTTATTAATAAATAGCTCATAACAGAATCATTAGCGTCTGTTTGATCCCTATAAAAACACTATGCCAACCTATTCTCAGGATCGATCAAGGAAGGCGTCAATGGCCTTCCCGATAGGAACTGAGCTGGGAAATATGTGTTTTTTGAGGAATTGTTGAGGTTTACACGCTTGAGAGCCATAGGAATTTATTTTGCACAAACTATGGCGTTGTTAGAAGTAACCTTTTGTTAACTTGGCGAAAAACTAACGTATGGTGAAAACGAAATTAACAGTAAATAGCAATGGGTCTTTAAAAATTGAAGGTGATTTCGAGATCGTGGACGTGCAAGGAAAAGCATATGGGCTTCAGGGCAGGGAAGTGGTTTCGCTTTGCCGATGTGGAAGATCGTCGAATAAACCCTTTTGTGATGGTTCTCACAAGGGAGGTTTTGATCATGTGGCTATTGCGTTTGACCTTCCCCCTAAAAAGGTTTAAGAATCTGACCATTATAAAACATAAAACGGTTGCCCCCTTTTTCCTATCTTTAATCTTCTTACAAGTTAAATATGAACAGAAAAAGATTGTGGATTGGTTTGTCGATTCTGGTGATAGTTTTGGTGGCTACCTTTTTATTCCTGAGCCAGCGTAGTCGTGGGTTAAGCCCGGGCGGTGAGGAGAAACTTACTTCGGGAGGGATGACCGTTTCGGTCACTTACAACAGACCTTCCGTGCGGGGCAGGCTAATTTTCGGGCCGAAGGAACAAAATGCCCTCCAACCTTTTGGTGAGTACTGGAGGCTTGGTGCGAATGAATCCACCGAAATAAGTTTTAACCGCGACATATTATTTAATGGTAGCCGCATAAAGGGTGGCACATACCGGATGTACGCAATACCAGGATCGGGATCTTTTGACATTGTATTGAATACGGAATTAGGCCAATCAGGGTCCAATGAGCCGGACGCCTCTAAAGACATTCTGCGCACAAAAGTGTCAACGGAAAAAGCGGTTTCTCCGGTAGAACAGTTTACGATTAGTCTGGCCCCGGAGGGAGATGGAATTAATATGGTATTCGAGTGGTCTGATACCCGTTTCGTTATACCCTTGAAAGCTCAATAGTAAACGGCCAGTGCATCACTGGATTGAAGTTCTAAGAAAATCCAATTACACAGAGGTTCACGGAGGAAGGGCACGGTTGCACAAAGAAAAGTTAAAGTGATTTTTTGTTTTATTCCTGGGGTACACGGTCCTTGCGCACCATCCTTAAGACTTGCGTCTTTTGTAAATATTGAAAAAAAACATTAGGAACCTATGTGGATGCTTTGGCCCTCTGAGTTACTGGATTTACCTTCCATTAAGACTCAATCGAATTAAATTAAGGGCTGAAATGGAAGCGATTTTGATGTTGATGATGCGATCTTTGGAAAGTTGTAGTTTCCGCGTAATAGTTTGATGTTGGTCTGCGCAGGCTATCCATACAGTGCCGACAGGTTTATCTGGCGTCGACCCACCAGGACCTGCTATCCCGCTCGTTGCGACAGCAAAATCCGTTTTAAATTTTAATCGGGCCTGCTCCGCCATTTCTTTAATGGTGGCCTGACTAACGGCACCAGATTCTGTCAAAGTTTTTTCTTTAACCCCAAGTTCATTAATCTTTATCTCATCGGAGTAGGCTACGATGCTGCCTGAGAAATAATCAGAACTTCCGGGAACGCTGGTGATGAGATGTGAAAGGTATCCGCCTGTACAACTCTCCGCCACTGAAAGGGTCAACTTTTTTTCCCGCAGGGTTTTGCCAAGAACAACTTCAAGCGGATCTTCGCCTATTCCAAAGATATATTCACCTGCCAGCGGTTGTAATTTCTCAATCAACAATTTCGTCTCATCCTTCAAAGTTTGTTCATCATGGCCGATGGCTGTGAGCCGTAATTTCACTTCCCCGAGGCTTGGCAAATACGCCAGCTTAATATGCGGGGGGAGGGATTGCTCCCAGACGGAAATTTTCTCAGCCAGAAATGATTCCCCAATGCCTACCGTCCTGATGAGGGTGTGGTGTATGCTAGGTGTCTTAAATTTTCGAAGGAGTTTCGGGAGTATGATTTCGCTCATCATAACTTTCATTTCATGCGGCACACCTGGCATTGAAACAAAAACTTTCCCCTCACGTCCAAACCACATCCCAGGGGCAGTACCCATTCTATTTGTAATTTTCTCACAACATATCGGCAAAGAAGCTTGCAGACGATTTATCTCTGTCAGAGCTCTCCCCCGGCTTTTAAAGAACTCCGTTACTTCAGCCAGTGCCTCTTCATGAAGGCGCATCTCGCAGTTAAAGTATTTTGCCAGACAGGGTTTAGTAAGGTCATCACTTGTTGGCCCCAGGCCCCCGGTAATTAAGATTATATCAGCACGTTTTTCGGCCTCCGCGAACGCGGTGAGTATCTCGGATTCTATATCACCGACGGTTGTTTTCCGAACAACCCGGATGCCTGCGTTGGATAATTCGATGCCCATCCATTGGGTGTTGGTGTCCACAATCTGACCGTAAAGGATTTCATCACCAATGGTAAGGAGCTCTGCTGTTATTGTTTTCATAGGATTCAGGGGCACAAATGTACTTTAGTATACAGAAGTTTAAAGCTTAATTTCAATTTTGTAGATTTGGACCCTAAAGCCCCAATTCCTTCGTTATATAAAGAATATCAATTCCAAATGGGTAATAATCCTTATCATTTAATGAAAATCATTTTACTAATCAGCACGCTATTTTTATTAACGGCCAATAGCGCCTCAGGCCAATTCGATAAATTAAAAAAGGCTGCCCGGACCCTTACTTCAGGCACTGATAACTTTAATTCGGAAGAAATCGGAGAAGCCCTCAAAGAAGCATTAACAAAAGGCATATCAAAAGGTTCTGACCTCGCATCCCAGGTGGATGGCTATCTCCAGAATTCGGAAATAAAACTTCCCTTTCCCCCGGAAGCAAAAAACGCTGAAGTGAAACTCCGTCAATTGGGTTTGGGAAATGACGTTGATAAATTTATCGTGACCCTTAACAGGGCAGCTGAGGACGCGGCAAAAGAAGCCAAGCCTATTTTCGTTTCGGCCATTAAACAGATGACCATTCAGGATGCTGCCGGTATACTGAAAGGTGAACAGGACGCCGCCACTCAGTATCTGAACCGCACTACTTCTCCTTCGTTAAAAGATAAGTTTAAGCCCGTCATCAAAAATTCTTTGGAAAAAGTAAATGCAACGAAATATTATTCAGATTTGATCAATACCTACAATAAAATTCCTTTGGTTAGGAAGATGAATCCAAATCTGGATGACTATGCCACCAATAAAGCAATAGAAGGGCTATTCATCATGATTGCGAAAGAAGAGAAAAACATCCGGAACAATCCTGGCGCCAGAACGACAGAATTATTGAAGCGGGTTTTTGGATCGCAGAGTAAATGAGTTTCAAACCATAGATCACCAAGGCTATTGATAATCTTAACTTTTAAAGTAACTCGGGTTTTTATGATAAAAATATTGTTTTTGTGTGTTTTAATTTTAGGTGCTTGCACCTCGGCGCAGATTAATCAAACCATAGGGGATGTAAACAAAACATGGGGAGGCTCACCTGCGCCCTTAACCACCTCGGAAGTGGGCCAGGGCTTAAAAGAGGCTTTGATCAAAGGTATATCGACCGGATCTGATCTGGCATCTCAAGTTGATGGTTATTTCAAAAACCCACAAATAAAAATACCTTTCCCGCCTGAAGTTAAAAAAGTGGAAGACAGGTTGCGTCAACTTGGATTGGGCAATGAAGTTGATAAATTTGTAGTCACGCTCAATAGAGGTGCCGAAGATGCTGCAAAAGAAGCCAAACCAATTTTTATAGAAGCTATCAGGTCAATGACCATTCAGGATGCGTGGGCAATCCTTCGCGGGGAACCCAATGCGGCAACACAGTATTTAAAGCGGACAACTTCTTCTTTGTTAAAAGAAAAATTTAAACCTGTTATTCAAAACTCTTTGAATAAAGTGAATGCCACCCGATATTATGGTGATATCGTGAACCGGTATAACCAGATACCATTTGTTCTAAAAGTAAATCCTGATTTGGATGATTATGCAACGGATAAGGCGATTGAGGGCCTGTTCATGATGATTGCCAAAGAGGAGAATAACATCCGACAAAACCCTGTGGCACGTACTACAGAAATATTGAAACGCGTTTTTGGCTCGCCTAAATAATACCTTACAGATCTTTTATTGTTTCACAACTTATTTAACCCTTTCGGTATGGATCTTTTTAAAAAGCATGAGACGATTCTTAAAAAAGCTATTCAGGCATTACATGACCGGACTTTTTTTGCTGCTTTCCCAGAGCATCCCGCACCTGCTGTGTATGGTGAGGCAGCTGATGCGGAGGGGCAGAAAAATTTTAAAGAATTCTTAGGAAAAAAATTCAATGAATTAATGCAAAAAGATCCTGAGGGTTGGGCAGGGCAGGAAGAGTCTCCTTATTTACAGGAGTCTTTGAAAGTGGAGTATCCGATATTTTCTCCGGAGACCTTGATCAACAGGGCAAAAAAATCTTTTCACCAATGGCGGAAGATAAAACCAAAGGAGCGGGCTGGTATTTTATTGGAAACGCTTGAGAGGATAAAGACGCGGTTCTTCGAAATCGCTTATGCTACCATGCACACCACCGGGCAGGGATATATGATGGCGTTTCAGGCCTCCGGGCCCCATGCTGCAGACAGGGCCCTCGAAGCGATTGCTGCGGGTTATGAGGAGTTACAGCGTTTTCCTGAAAAAGCATTCTGGGATAAGCCTATGGGAAAATTCAATATCCAGCTAAACAAAGAATGGCGGGCAGTACCTAAAGGTGTTTCAGTAGTCATTGGATGTTCAACTTTTCCTACCTGGAATTCAGTCACCGGAATTTTTGGAAGCCTCATTACTGGAAACACGGTTATTGTTAAACCACATCCGGGTGCAATCCTCCCCATTGCTATAGTGGTATCGGAAATTCAGAAAGTGTTGCATGAAAATAATCTCGATCCGGATATTTGTCAGCTTGCCGCGGACACCTTTGACAACATGATTACGAAAGCACTAGCGGAACATCGGGATGTTAAGCTCATTGATTTTACAGGAAATTCTGTTTTTGGAAGTTATCTCGAAACATTACAGGGCAAAACGGTCTTTACAGAAAAGACCGGGGTCAACTCTGTAATTATGGATTCGGTTGCGGATGTGGATAAGGTGGCTGCAAACCTTGCTTTTTCCCTTACCCTATACAGCGGGCAGATGTGTACCGCACCCCAGAATATCTTTATTCCCGAAAGCGGGATTAAAACTCCAGCGGGTGTTTTGTCCTTTGATGAATTTGCCCGGAAACTGGCAGACAATATTACCTCCCTGGTTGACAATCCCAAAGCGGGGCCGTTTGTGCTTGGCGCGATTCAAAGTAAAAAAACCGTCGACCGCGTGTCTGAGGCTGAGAAGATGCCAGGTAAAGTCTGGTTGAAGTCACGTTCCCTGGAGAATCCAATGTTTAAGAATGCGCGTGTATTGACACCGTTGCTTATCGAAGTCTCTGCCTCTGACAAGAGTATTTTTGGAAAAGAATTATTCGGGCCCATTGCGTTACTAATTAAAACAAAGAGTACGGATCAGTCGATCGCGTTAGCCCAGGAAATGGCAATCGATCATGGGGCTATTTCCTGCGGTGCTTACACCACGGATGAATTCGTAAAAGAAAAAATTTCCGATGAAATGGCGATGGCTGCGACGCCGGTTTCCTTCAATCTTACCGGTGGTATTTATATGAATCAGAACGCAGCGTTCTCAGATTTTCATGTCACTGGCGGAAATCCTTCAGGCAACGCATCGTTTACAAACCCGGAATATGTTTCCCGGCGTTTTACGTGGGTTGGTCACAGAGAACCCGTTAAGATTTGATTCAATCAATACTTAACTTTGTGGGATTACCAGATTGATTTTAATGTCCACATGGATACAGTGGTGTTTGCCTCACCGTGGATGGAGAATAATTCAATACTACTTGGGTTTTTCGTGGGAAATACCTGATTGGTTATCACGCTTTCTCCATCGTTAATAAAAACCTCTACAATCGAGTGATCGATGAACACGTGTAACTTGAGTTTGCCGTCGATCAGTTCCGCGGGCGCGCTTTCGATGCTTCCGAAATCCGGATGAAAAGTAGTATTGCCTGATCGGTTTCTCTGGAAAGAAACCATTTTGCTTCCACGATCGTAGGCGATCACTGTTTCCTCATTGGTCCCTTTAAAGATTTTCAATCCGAATTGCTTTGCGTCTCCACCCGTAAATTCGTATTCGATTTCTATTGCTGCGTTCTCCGAAAGATTGAAAGCTGAAATATCTTCGATTTTACTCTCCCTTAGCGTATCGAGTTCCTGAATTGGCTTCTGGTTGATTCTATAACCTTGTGGTGTCTTATTTAATGCAATTTCACGCGGCAAAGCCATAGCGCTTCGCCAGGGATGTGTGGGTATAGTCTGGCCGTAAGCCCAGTTATTGGCCCAGCCTATTAAAATATTTCTTCCATCAGTTTTGGGCATATTATTAAAAGTAATACCGGCATAAAAGTCCTTTCCGTAATCAAGGTAGAGCGGATATTGGCCCGGATTGTCGGGGATAAAAGATTGGCCGTCAAAGTCGCCAACAAAATATTGCATGCCTACAAAATTTTTCCGTTGCGGATGGGAGGCTGAAATAATTAAAGCCCATTTCTTTTTTTCCGGCTCATTGATTACTGAAAGTTGAACGAGGTCGGGGCATTCCCATATTTTGGTGGTGTCACCCAGCGGCCCAAGGGAGCTTAAGAATTTCCATTGTTTCAGGTCTTGCGATGAATAAAATTGTGTTTGAAATTTGTTTGGGACCACTACGGCCATGACCCATTTATTTTCGGGCTCATACCAAAAAACCTTTGGATCGCGGAAATCTTTCAGGTTAATATCCAGGACCGGATTATTTTCATAACGTGTAAAGGTTCGTCCACCATCTTTGCTGTAGGCCAGGCTTTGATGTTGTTTTATTTGATCGAATCCCTGATATACATGGGAGGTATAAATAGCTACAAGGCCAGTAGAATCTTGCCCAAAAAAGCCGGTCGAATTTTTTTTGTCTACAACAGCGCTTCCTGAAAAAACCATGGTGCTGTCACCCCTGTGGTCTACATATTCTTCGATAGCCACGGGCAAATGATCCCAATGCAACAAGTCCTTACTTACCGCGTGCCCCCAACTCATGTGCCCCCAGGTGTTTCCCAGCGGATTGTATTGGTAAAACATATGGTACTCTCCTTTGTGGAACAACAGTCCGTTCGGATCATTCATCCAGTTTTTAGCAGGCGTGAAATGAAACCGGGGCCTGTAATTTTCTTTATAGGAAATAATCGTAGAATCACTCGTGTGAGTTTCCTTTGGCTTGTCGGGTGCGCAATTCACCATAGTCGATGCGACGCCAAAAAAAAATATTAACCGGTAAAGCATTTTTCCTTGATTTAAGAACAAGCTTACACCTATTGAGATGATGGAGCAACTTTTCGCTCCTCAAAAAAGGTATTGCGGGATATAGACCGATGGGAGTATCTTTTGGTGGGCTCAATGGCGAATAAAATTCTGAGAAATTTCTTACCTGCGGCTTTTTAAAAAAACCATAGTTTGACTGCCATCGCCAATATTGACGCGATCATTACCCTTTTTATCCATACCTCACCTTTGTCCACGCTCCAACGGCTGGCATACCAGCCGCCTAAGGCATGACCGATCGCCAGTATGCCGCCCGTGGCCCAGTGGATTTTACCTTCAAGGGCAAATATAAGGACCGAGACCGCTGTATAAACAATGGCAGAAAATACTTTTATGTAGTTACTGGTGATCAGGTTAAGATTATTGACAATGCTCAACACTGCTAAAATCAAAAATCCGATGCCAGCCTGGACGAACCCCCCGTAAATACCCAGGAAGAAAAAACATATCGACCCAATAATTTGGCTTTTCCGTGTAAAAATTTCAGGCCCTTTGGATTTCCACGGATCAAATACAATGAAGAAAACGGAAACGATCATTACGCCCACAAAAATTTTATTGAAGGCTTCATCTTTAATCCGTGACGCCAGGATGGCGCCGATCACACCTCCCCCTAATGTTGACAAACCCAAATATAAACTGTATGGCCATGGTAATGCGACCTTTTTACTGTGAAAGCCTCCTGCAGCGAAAATATTCTGGAAAAGGATGGCTACCCGACTCGTAGCATTGGCGGATGTAATGGGTAGTCCAATAAACGTTAAAATGGGAACCGTAAAAAGAGAGCCTCCACCACCCACTGTATTCAGAAACGCTGCGATAAAACCAACGAGAATTATCAGGGGTACTTCGTAATATTCCACAGAAAACGGAGTTTAGGCTCCAATATAAATATTATTCAATTCAACTCTGAGTGCGCAACTTTTAGGATTATCGCACGGCTATTTTCCGGATGACCGTTGAAAATATTCCCGGAAAAAATCTTTTTAAATACACTCCCAAAACTTCCCTTCCGCCGATGTACACTTCTTGTTTATTGCTCTCAACTGCGTCAACAATTTTTCGCGCGCACCATTCGGCGGATTTCCCTTTAAATTGCGAGGCATCCATTTTGTTCAAAGGTGTGCCATCGGCGGTAAGGGCCGACTGTGAAAGCCCAGTACGAATAAAACCCGGACAGATCAAGCTTACCTTGATATTGTCTTTATCATGTTCTGCGCGGAGGGAATCAAAGAATCCATGAAGCGCATGTTTGGAAGCAGCATAACCGGACCGATAAGGCGTACCGAATAGTCCGGTCACACTTGTGATGGTAACAAAATGACCTTTCTGCCGTTGAATAAAATGCGGCAACAAATTCAGGGTTAATGCAACGGCCCCGAAATAATTCACTTCCATGAGTCTTCTGTATACAGCCAGCGATGTATTGGCCACAAAGCTTCGCTGACTGATTCCACCATTATTGATGAGCATGTCAACATGACCAAATAACTGAATAGCGGCTTCTGTTGTTAACTCCAGTGTATCGGACTTTTCCAGATCCAGCGGAAGAATTTTTATGTCCGCCTGGGCAGATGGGACACAATTTCCCTTTACCCTTTCCAGTTCCTCCTTCCTTCTGGCGGAAAGGATGAGTTTGGTTCCTTTTTTTGAAAGTTCGTAGGCCAGGGCTTCCCCTATCCCCGAAGATGCACCGGTAAGCCAAACCACTTTATTCATCGTACGTGACATATCCATGGATTAGATCCTGTCATAAATCACAAAATCAAAGGGATAATGATGTTTGTTATCCAAAGGGTGATGGTTGCGGCTGATCTCTTTCCATTGCTCTTTGTCGAAATCGGGGAAATGCGTATCGCCCTCAATATGGGCATCGATCTCAGTGAGGTATAGCCGTGTCGTTAATGGCATGGCCAGTTTGTATATCTCCGCGCCTCCTATGATAAAGCATTCCCGTTCGCCGTGACCTCTCGCTATTTCCAATCCCGGTTGGATCGCGTTGAGTACGATGCACCCAGGAGCCTTAAAATCCATTTGCCTTGTTATAACAATATTGGTTCGGTGAGGCAGGGGCTTAAATTTATCCTGCAGCGAATCGTAATTTTTTCTGCCCATGATCACATGGTGACCCTTGGTAGTCTCCATAAAAAATCTCATGTCATCAGGCAAACGCCATGGCAGGTCATTGTTTTTTCCGATGACTTTATTTTTTGAAAGGGCTGCTATGGCGGAGATGATCATTAATAGGTTCTAAGATCCAGGTTGCAAGTTCCAAGTTAACTGAACTTCAATTAAATTATATTTTATTTCCTCTGAAAAAATCCACGATGTTCATTCTCTTTTTGCCTTCCGGCTGAAGTTCATCGATCGAGATCCATCCGTCATTTGTTTTCACATAAAGATAGTTTTTATTGTCAGTGCTCAATTCCCCAGGGTTTTTAGATATTTCGCTTTTATCGATCAGTTTCGTGGCAAAAATTTTAAAGTTTTTATCTGAAAAGGTAGTCCATGCGCCAGGATAAGGACACAATCCTCTGACAAAATTGTGAATGTCATGACTCTTACCGGTCCAGTTGATCTCGCACGTTTCTTTAAAAATCTTTGGTGCGTGTTTGATAGCGATTCCTTCGGGCTGTAGAGCGGATGGATATTTTCCGGATTGTATGGCTTGCACCGTTTTCAATACCAGCGCGGATCCTTTGTTCATCAGGCGTTCATATAAAGTTCCGGCATCATCATCATTGTGAATAGTTTCTTTCTCCTGAAAAATAATGCTTCCTGTGTCGATGTCTTGTCTGAGAAAAAAAGTTGTTACTCCAGTTTCTTTTTCACCGTTGATGATCGCCCAGTGAATGGGTGCTGCGCCCCGGTATTGTGGAAGGAGCGAAGCGTGAAGGTTAAAGGTTCCCATTCGCGGCATACGCCACACAACTTCCGGCAGCATGCGAAAAGCAACGACCACCTGCAGGTCTGCCCGGAAAGTGCTCAGCTGTTCAATGAATTCAGGCGATTTTAAATTGGTGGGCTGCAAAACCGGTATTTTATGTTGAAGTGCGCAGGCTTTTACTGGCGAGAAATTAATTTTTTGCCCACGGCCCTGTGGCTTATCCGGCGCCGTGATGACGGCTACAACTTTCAGCCGGTTTTGAACCAATATTTGAAGGCTGGGAACGGCAAATTCCGGAGTGCCCATAAATATAATTTTCAAAGAGTCCATATTGGCGTGGTGCAAATATGAACTTTTAATCGAATTTTTCGCTAAAAACGGTTGATTTTGGACGGCTGTATCAATGTCCAATGGCAATATACCGGTCTGGCGGTATTGTTTAAAATGACGATGGAATTGGAGGCGGCTGAATTCTTGTTGATCTCAGGTAGTTTTATTTTCAGTTTTGGCTTCCTTCCATGTCACTTTTTTGGAATGTATAAGAAATGCTATGACACCGAACTCCGGCTCCGTAGGTGCCACCTGAAATTGGATCATGCTGTATTATCGCTAATGTAATCAATAGCAGATTCTGACAC
>JBDSIM010000155.1:0-5897 GCA_039917935.1 Cyclobacteriaceae bacterium
TAACTTTCAGTATGTAACCGTTCTCGCTATCATCTCTGTTTTTATCGTTCTTATAGGTTGTATCAATTTCATGAATCTCTCCACCGCGCGTTCCGCCAGAAGGGCCAAGGAAGTTGGCTTGCGCAAGGTAGCCGGAGCGGTACGAATACAACTGGTTAAGCAATTCCTTGGCGAATCCTTTTTAGTTACCTGCATTTCACTTATCCTCGCATTCCTCATTGCTGCCCTTTCCCTACCATCCGTAAACAACCTGGTGGGAAAACAACTTCATCTGAACTTCCAGGATCCGTTCATGGTCGCGGCAGTGCTGGCGATCACATTGATTACCGGGGTTTTCTCCGGTATGTATCCTGCTTTTATCCTTTCCGGATTCACGCCCATCAAGGTGCTGAAAAAAGAAGTGAAGGGTGGAGCAGGCGGAGTGGTTTTCAGAAATTTGTTAGTGGTCATTCAATTTGTTATTTCTATTGTATTGCTCGTAGGCACCACAGTGGTCTATCAACAACTCCAATATATTCAAAGCAAGGACCTCGGCTTCGACAAAGCCAACCTTTTATATATGACCGTACATGGTAATATGGAAGGCAAAATCAATACGTGGCGTAGCGCATTTCAGGCAAATCCACTGACTGAAAACGTAACGATATCTTCTGGCCTCCCTACCAATCATGTTTCCGGGACCGCAAGCATTGACTGGCAAGGTAAAGACCCCAGTAAACAAATCATATTTGCCCACATGTTTATCGATGAACATTTCATCCCTATATACAACATGGCACTCGTCAGCGGAAGGAATTTTTACAAAGATCTGCGGGGTGATTCCACAAATTTTATCATTAATGAAAAAGCAGCAACAGTCATGGGTTTCACTGCAGCGTCTGCTATCGGAGAACCTTTGACTTTGTGGGGCGAGCGCAAAGGATTCATTGTCGGAGTAGTAAAAGATTTTAACTTTAAACCTCTGCAGCAAGGTATCGAGCCTTTATTACTCGGAACGAATAATTGGGGAGGTGTAGTTGTTGTCAAAGCGCAACCTAACAAAACTACTGAGACCATTCAGGCAATGGAGAAGGTGTGGAATAACCTGGAAGACGTTTATCCATTCTCTTACAAATTTGTTGATCAGGATTTGGAGAACTTGTATAAAAGTGAAAGACAGGTCGGCACCTTGTTCTCGGTGTTCGCTTTGCTTGCGGTCATCATTTCCTGCCTGGGGCTTTATGGATTGTCCGCCTACATTGCAGAACAACGAACCAGGGAGATTGGCATTCGTAAAGCGCTTGGTGCTTCTGTGCTTAATATTTTATATCTGCTCAATACACGCTTTGTGATACCTGTCTTTATAGCCATGATAATTGCTGCTCCCCTCGCCTATTTTACCATGAGCAAATGGCTAAACGGGTTTGTCTACCAGGTAAATTTTGATTGGGCAATCGTATTGGCTGCAGGCACCACTGCCTTGTTGATCAGCGTGCTTACGGTTAGCTTTGAATCGTTAAAGGCGGCGAAAGTTAGTCCTGTGAAAAGTTTAAGAACGGAATAGAAACCCCCTAATTATTCTTTAAATAAACCTGCTTTCTTATTTCGGGTTTTAGTGGGAGGATTTATTACCCTCTCCCTATTGGCTTTAGCCAAAAATTATTTCACCACGGGAACGCACTCTTACGTTATCCGCAGGGACTTTTTTAGTCAGAGATTACCTGAAATTCCTGCCATCCGGAAAAATCTTCCCCTGCACAACCTCCCATTCTGTTGTTTTCTTCTCCGGCAAAAACGGAGATGTCGTTTCATCTGAGCGGGACAAGGGTGTTAAACTTAGACTCCCCTCCTTTGATGACGTTAGCTGCTTTAATAATTTCGATAAATTATAACATCGCCTTACAATTACGTGAATCACCTCCCCTTCCCGTTGAAGCTTTCCTTCTACCATCAGCAACCTCGATTGGATGATCTCCTTCCGGTATTTATCAAACAGCTTTTTAAAGACCACCAGGTTGGTATTGCCTGTTTCATCTTCAATCGTAATGAAACAAATTCCGCTTGCGGTTTCAGGTCTTTGTCTTACGAGAATAAGGCCTGCAACTTTTACCAGATCGCCGTCTTTTGCTTTCTCCAGAGCTGAAGCGGACAGAATGTGAAGCCTGTCAAGTTCCCCCCTGACAAAACTTACAGGATGCGCTTTTAAGGATAAAGAAGTGGTCGCATAATCATGCACGACGTGCTCTGATAATTCCATTTCAGGAAGCGAAATTTTTTCCTCGTCCGTATCCCTGGGGTTCTGACCAGAAAAAAGCGCCAGGGGCCGATCTTTTGTCGATACTTCCCACAATGCCTGACGTCGGTCGAGTCCTATGGACCGGAAAGTATCTGCATCCGCTAATCTCTCCAGCGCTGCGTCAGTCAGGCCTGATTCACGAAGCTCATGGATTGAGGCATACCCATTTTTTCTTCCTTTAATCGATACCTTTATATCTTCTTCCCGTAAACCTTTCACCTGCCGAAAGCCTAAACGAAGGACCCAGTACTTTCCTGACCTTTCTTCCAGTTTATTGTCCCACTCAGAATCGTTGATATCAACGGGCCGTACTTCCACACCATGTTTCCGGGCATCGATGATAATCTGAGCAGGCTGATAGAAACCCATTGGCATGCTGTTGAGAAGCGAACAAGCAAACACATCCGGGTAATAACACTTGATCCATGAGGAAACATATACCAGTAAGGCAAAGCTTACGGCGTGGCTCTCCGGAAATCCGTAGCTCCCGAACCCCAGCAATTGTTTAAACACACGACCTGCATATTCCTGGCTATATCCATTGCTAAGCATACCTTTGACCAGTTTCGCCTCAAAATGGGCAATCAAACCTTTAAATTTAAATGTCGCCATGCTGCGGCGCAATTCATCTGCCTCGGCAGGAGTAAAACCGGCGGCGACAATCGCGATCTTCATAGCCTGTTCCTGAAATAACGGTATGCCTAGTGTACGTCCTAAAATTTCTTCCAGCTCTTTTGATGGATAGTCCACGGGCTCTTCTCCGTTGCGCCGGCGCAGGTAGGGATGCACCATATCACCCTGTATCGGTCCGGGTCTTACAATCGCTACTTCGATCACCAGATCATAGAAACATTTAGGCTTCAGCCGGGGTAACATGGATTGCTGTGCCCGGCTTTCGATCTGGAATACTCCGATCGTATCAGCATGGCTTACCATCTCATACACGGCAGGGTCATCCTGCGGGATGTTGGCCAGCGTGAGATTAAGTCCATAATGCTTCTTAGCTGAATCAAATGCTTTGCGGATACACGTCAGCATGCCCAATGCCAGTACATCTATCTTTAAGAAACCCAACGCATCGATGTCATCCTTGTTCCATTCGATGTTGGTGCGGTCTGCCATCCGCGCATTCAGGATGGGACAAAGATCTGATAGCTTTCCGTCGGTAATCACAAACCCACCTGTATGCTGACCCAATTGCCGTGGAAAGCCCATGAACTGAGATGTCAGGTCCAGGACTTTTTGAATCGTTGGATCATCGGGATTAATACCCTGGCTTGCGATCCTTTTTCTGTCGAATCCCTCGTCCGTAAAATCCCAGATTAAACCTGAGAGACGATTGACCGTATCCACCGACAACCCCATGGCTTTGCCCACATCGCGAATCGCGCCCTTGTGGTGCTGCTGGGTAACGGTGGCCACAATGGCCGCGCGGTCACGACCATACTTTTTGTAAATGTATTGAATCACCTCTTCACGGCGCTCATGTTCAAAATCAACATCGATGTCCGGAGGTTCATTTCGTGCGGAGGAAATGAACCGCTCAAACAGAAGTTCGAATTTCGAGGGGTCGACAGAGGTGATGCCCAGGCAATAACAGACAGTGGAGTTAGCGGCTGATCCCCTACCCTGACAAAGAATTCCCTTCTCGCGGGCATAACGAACAATATCATACACAGTGAGAAAGTACTCGGCATAGTTCATCTGTTCTATAAAAGCAAGTTCGTATTCAATGGTGGCTTTCACCTTTTCAGGGATCAGCTCACCAAAATGCTGACTTGCTCCCTGCAAGGTGAGGAATCTAAGTTCTTTCTGAGGCGTACGTCCTCCGCTGGTGATCTCTTTCGGATATTGGTAATTTAATTCATCAAGTGAAAACCGACAGGCTTCGGCAATTGCCTGCGCGTTTAAAATGGCGTCAGGATATTTCCGGAACAACCGCACCATTTCATCATTGGATTTCAGATATCTTTCTGCATTCGGATGTAAACGAAAGCCCGCGTTATGGATCGTGCATTTTTCACGCACGCAGGTGACAACATCCTGCAACTCACGGCGCATAGGATGATGATAATGCACATCATTGGTAGCAACCATTGGTACGCTATGCTGTTTTGCCAAATGGTATATACGGTACAACAGTTTTGTATCATCCCCTCCATAAGTGCGCGAGGCCGCAAGGAAAAGGTGATCTCCCAAAGCCTTACGGTATTCCTGAAGGACTTTCTTAAAGCTATCCTCAAAGTCGAATACTTCATTCAATGCAGGTGGGGGTAGCATCACAAACTTCGATCCTTTTGCGTGCTTGTATACATCTGCTTTATACAAATGGCATTGACCCTTTTCAGCGCGGAGGTTGCCAAGGGTAAGTAAAGCTGATATTTGTGCATAGGCTTTGATATCAGTAGGAAACGCCAATAGACTGGGACCGTCCATCAGGTCTAGACGGCAGGCCGGAATAATAAGTATTCCCAATTTTTTTGCCGCGACATGCCCGCGGACAATTCCAGCAAAAGTATTCCGGTCTGTGATGGCCATGGACGCATAGCCATACGTTGCAGCCTGGTCAACAAGTTCCTCAGGATGTGAAGCCCCTCTGAGGAAAGTGAAATTTGTTGTGACTTGTAGTTCGGTGTAATGCATGGTGATCCATTTTGCAACGGTCGTGTTGTATTTTCTCGAGTCTTTATTTTATCCTCCGCATGTGGCCGCCATGACGTTTCACATTTAGTGCTCCAATGCGGAAGTATGAGTCAATTATAGAATTCAAAAACATATTCATTCTTAAAAGCAATTTCAAATTTCTTCAAGAGATCCAAATATTCGGCTCGGAATGTCAGATTCTTGTGATGCGCCTCCTGGTTTACAATGTGTTGTATAACAGCATTTCTCTGAGACCTTGAGTACGAGAATGCACCGTACCCTTCCTGCCACTGAAATCTTCCTTTCAGAAATTTATTATCATTGATCCATTTGGAGGAACTTGCTTTTAGCATTCGTATTTGATCGGCCACTGCCATGGTTGGTGGAAGTTCATAGAAGACATGCACATGATCCATCCAGCCATTTACTGCTAATGGAAATGACCCGTCTTTTTTTTAAAATACCTGCCATATATTTGTGTAAATCATCCCTCAAATGTTTTGTGATAAAGTTTTCCCTTCCTTGTATTGAAAAAACACAATGGATATTAATTTGTGAATAAGTGTTGGCCATAGGTATTAGCTGTTAATTCGAAATTCCTCCTGATGTTAAGTGCAAAAACCAAAATCAAAGTCCCAGGGGGACGACCATATGGTAGAAAATCTTGTATGTTGTCTGTTCAAGTCCCAGAGGGACGGCCTTATTAAGACGCACGATCTGATTTAAAAGGTAGCAATCCATTGAACGCACGCATGAATTAGCATCGCCATACTGATTCGTTCCTGTTCCTCGTATTATTCTACGTCTGATCATTCTGTGCTCTCAAAATTATGGGTCATCCCTCTGGGATTCAATTGTTTTAAGTTTGCTTTCTAATCGGGTAGGAAGCGGCTCATCGCCGCTGTCCCCCCACACCACCCGGCATACGTCAATCGTACCAAGGCGGTTTCTATTAACTTTTACACCTGCATTCTTAAAT
>JBDSIM010000156.1:0-12434 GCA_039917935.1 Cyclobacteriaceae bacterium
GTTTTTTGTTACGTTGGAAAACCGAAAGCCGTCCTGATTTTTAAAAATATAATTGGCGATGCGTGTTGATGGCAATTGTTGAATCAGTTTCAGATAGTCAACACTTTTCCCTGACGTTTTCGCTTCACCATAAGCGTTTGTGTTATATTTGATAAAATCCAGGTTATTAAAATCGCGTAAGAAACCATTGGTAATGAAGACATCCTTTAGTCCATCATTGTCAAAGTCGGCAAGCAATGGCGCCCAACTCCAGTCTGTGTTGGAAATGCCCGCCACCTGCCCCACCTCGCTAAACCTGGGCAATGTATCTGGCGCGAAGCCCCGGTTAAGTTGTAACGTGTTGCGCATATACTGATGATGATACCCACTATCAACCGCCAGGTTATAACGGTCGTATTCATCCGGTCCTTTCAAAAGTTTTTGGCGACGGTTATCTTCGGGGAGCATGTCCAGGACAATAATATCCTGAAAGCCGTAATTGTTGATATCAGCAATATCAGAACCCATTGCATACTTTGAGAGGTGTCCGAAAAGTTTTTTTGACACTTCTTTAAAAGTGCCATCCCGGTTGTTGATGTAACAAAAATCCTGTTCTTCATAATCATTGGTGACGTAGATGTCAGGATATTGATCCGCATTGAGGTCGCTGATGGAGGCGCTCAGTCCGAAATTTAATCCACTGCCATGGATTCCGGTATCGTTGCTAACATCGGTAAAAAAAATAGCCCCGCCTTGAACAGTAGCGTCGGAGTTGCTCGCATCATTCCGGTAAAGTTTATTGCCAAAATATGGATGCCTTAAGTTTCGCAGCCTTCCCGTATTTAAGAAAGCTGAATAGAACATATTGGCGTGATTCAAAAGAAACATATCCAGATCACCGTCGAGGTCATAATCCAAAAAATAGGCTTGTGTTGAGAACGTGCCGGGGGCATCAAGTCCGTAGGCTTTTGCGCTTTCTGTGAAAGTGGGTACTCCGCCGGGAGGTCCCCCATTATTGATGTATAACTCATTCGATCTTTTCGGATGATCCTTGATGACAGGTTTGCTGTAACCTTCATCCGGTGCGTTGCCTGAATAGCATACATATATATCCAGCCATCCATCGCCATTGACATCGGCCATAGTCACACCGGTTTTCCAATCCATTCTTCCCGTGGTATGGGATACTGTTGTGATGTCCTCAAAATGCCAGTCACCTTTATTGAGAAACAATTTGTTGGGAACGGTATTACCGCTGAAGTACACATCTGCAAAACCATCTTGATTGAGATCTCCAACAGCAATACCGCCTCCGTTATAACTATACTCATAGGTCATAATGTTATTGTGCTGCGTCTCCACAAGGTCATTGCGGAAATTCAGACCGGTTTCCTCGACGGAAAGGAGTGTAAACTGTTTTGAACTTTGTTTACACTGAAACGACAAAATGCCCAGCGTACATAATATATAATAAAATCTCATCCGTATAATTCTCCTGATCTGCCTTCTGTTTTTCGTTTAAGGAATAGCTTATACCTTTTTACACCTACACCTTTATTCCTTTATACCTCTATACCTTTATACCTTTATACCTTTTACCCCTATATCCCCCCCATACCCTTAATAACCCTCCTTTTCCGCGAAAAGTCGTACACGACCATGTCCGTTACCTCCGCGTGAATTTTCATGTTCCTGGTGGATTGCGATAAGTACCCGGAACCATAATAGAATTCCACTTTTTGTTTTTTTCCGCTGGCGAATGTAAGCTCTGCCCAACTATCCGTAATCAGGGGCATGAAATCCTGATTTTTGTCCGTCGTTGCAGTGAACTTAAACATACGGAGACTGTCGATGTTTTGCGTAGCTATAAAAATTTCACCGCGTGTGCTATTCAGTTTACCCAATGCTTTTGCATCACCATTTACCAGAAAACCACTGTTCAAAGAGGATCGATATTGAAAATTACCGGTGCCGTCACCCAGCAGGATTATGCCAGTACAGGCATCGTACCTGCCCGAGAAAACTTCATTGCCATAATCATTTCCGATCATCAATACATCCAGGTTTCCGTCATTATCCACGTCCTCGATTACGATCCCATTGATGGGTGCCACCTGAACCATTTTGGGAAGTGCCTTTATTTCAAATGTGCCATCTCCATTGTTGTTGATGAAGCTTGTCATCGGGTAATTGGCCTCAAGTTTTATCATTCCGGTGGTATCATAGGGCTTTAGTAGATCGTTCATAGTAGCCCGACCGTATTGTTTAAAACTGCTGAACTGATTGCGAAATTTGGGACTCTGGCTATACAATTCATCCCATGAGTGAACGGGATATTCTTTCATTTCACCCTGTTCAGATTTAAAATAGCAACTGACAATTGCATCGATACTTTCGTTGGCATCGAAATCTTTCGCGTAAACGCGTAAAGGCTGCATTTCTGAAATGTTGTAAAAATTATTCTGTCCCAGGTTTCCTGCGATGTAATCCGTATCACCATCTTTATCAAAATCGCCCGCTGCGATACTATTCCACCATCCTGTAAATTTTTCTAATCCTGTTTCGCGTTGTCTTTTCAACCCGGTTCCGGTATTTTTAAAGAATGTTGGGGCCATAAACTCACCCACTATGATCAAATCAATTCTCCCGTCATTATCATAGTCCGACCACAAGCCATCTGTAATCATTCCGGCGACTGCCAGCTCAGGGGCAAATTCCCGAGTGGCATTGACAAATTTTCCGCCATCATTGCGCAGGATATAACTTTCAGGAGGCAACGGATAGGCTCCTGGCACCACCCTTCCGCCGACAAAAAGATCCAGGTCCCCGTCGCTGTCCATATCAGCTGCCCGGACGCAGGAGCCACTGGCGGTGGTTTTTGGTAAAGCATCGACCGCTAAAGTAAATTCACCTTTGCCATTGTTAAGATAAAATCTGTCCTGATAATGGGGTTCACCAGGCTCTCCTTCATAACTTCCGCTGGTAATGTACAGATCCGCATCATGATCATTGTCGGCATCAAAGAGAAGCAAGCCCTCATCTTCGGATTTCCTATTAACAGTTTTTATCAAATCAGAATGTGTAAAATTTCCGTTCATATCCTGTTTGAAAATGCTGATATCATGATTTGATGAGCCACCAACAATAAAATCTTCGCGCAGATCACCATTGACATCACCAATGGCAAGGCCTGGTCCGGCCTGCGAAAATTTGTGGGGTAAAGTTCGCTGTCTATGAAAATCTACTTTGTCCCATTCCTTATGTTTGTATAACACGCCCAGTTGCTTTGACACTTCTCTGAAAAAAATTCCGGACTTAAGCGCGGGCTTTTTAATGCCAATCGTCTGAGCTTCTATTTGTTTTACGATCAGCATCTGGTCGGTTTCAATGTGAAATAAAACATTCCTCCGGCCATCGGGCCATTCAATTGTGAGGGTATCGATGGATGTGGATTGACCAAGTCCAAAATGCACAACGTCCTCCATGGTTGATAAGTATCCGCGATAAATAGAATGCTCGGAGAACTGTGTTTTACAATCGTCATAGCGAAGCGTTACTTTTGCTCCTTGCGCAGAACCATTGTGTTTTTCCGCTCCTTCCAAACGAATCCTGAGAAAATGATTGTGTCCATTTTTTTCTTTACCAGAGTACAATTTATTCTCATACAGGTACGCAGGGTCATTTATGTTGTTTACGACGTAATCAAGGTCTCCGTCGTTGTCCAGGTCAGCAATGGCGGCACCGTTGGAAAACGAAGGGCGGTTGAGCCCCCAATCGCTGGTTTTATCCGAAAAAGTAAGGTCGCCGTTGTTCTTAAATCCGTAATTGGAAACTTTCAGCACAGGAATAGAATCGATCAGTGACCTTTTGTTATTAAAGATTCCTACTTCCCTTTTGAACATGACATAATCTCTGTAAGTAACATCTTTGGGAAATCCATTGGTAACTAACAGGTCACGGTATCCGTCATTATCAACATCGACCAGAAGCGAGGACCAACTCCATTCGGTTTGATGGATACCGGCCATCTGCCCGATTTCACTGTAATGCCCATTGCCATTGTTGATGTGCAGCATGTTTCGCATGTATTGGAATTCGTAATCATATTCAATGTTGTTGATATAATTATAGTAGGTCGCTCCTGCCCCTGCAATCGTTTTACGCCGCAAATTATTTTCGGGAAGCATGTCGAGGGTGATGATGTCTGGAAACGCGTCATTATTGATATCTGCAATATCGATTCCCATCGTAAAAAGTGACTGGTGCTTGATCCTGCCTTCAATTTCGTTGGTGAAGGTTCCATCCTTATTATTGATATACAAAATATCGTTGGAGACATAATCATTCCCAATGTAGATATCGGGCCAGCTATCCGCATTGATATCGGCGATGGCTATGCCGAGCCCGTACCCTTCGATAAGTATGCCGGCTTCCCTGGTGACATTGGTAAAAGTACCATTGTTGTTGTTTCGATATAAACGATCATTGTTCAGGGCAGATCCATCCAGGATCCTGGGACGATATACGCTGGGGATCCTATCACTTTCAAGGTTGGTTAGTACGTAGAGGTCAAGGTCACCATCTTTGTCATAATCGAGAAAGGCGGCATTCTGGCTGTAACCCATGTCTGCAACCCCATAGCTATGGGCCTCATCTTCAAAGTAGGGAATGCCGTTTTTAAGTCCCTTATGGATAAACAACATGTTAGCCCGTTGCAGGGAATCTTTTTTAATTGTGGCGCAAACATAGATATCAAGCCATCCGTCATTGTTTACATCTGCAAGTGCGACACCAGATCTCCATTTACTTCCGCCATTAATGCCCGCGGCGACGGTAACATCTTCGAATTTTAAATTTCCTTTGTTAAGGTACAATCTGTTTGATACTATGTTGCCTATGAAGAGAATGTCAGTAAGCTTGTCATTATTGAAATCGCCGACTGCTACTCCGGCCCCGTGATACATGTATTCTACGGTGAGAATATTGACCGAGTCGCTTTCTTCGATTGTGTTTTTGAAATTGAGGCCAGATTCTTCTGCCGGCACAAGTCTGAAAAGGGAATTGTTTTCCCTTGAACATTTTGATAAAAAAACCAACAACAATAAAAATAAAAGCAATCTACTCGCCATACGATGGGAATATAATTATATAGAGTAATAAAGTATCGAATATAAAAGCAGCATTTTTCGGATTTAAAATAACGACCAAAACTAATAGTTTACTACTTAATTGATTAGTCCCTAAGCCGGGTATAAAAAAGCCATCCGGCTTAGAAAACCGGATGGCCTAAGAATTTTTCAAAAATGATTTAATATATTGGGTTCTGAACCAGGTTTTTGTTCCGGTTCATTTCTTCCAGGAGGATTGGAAGAAAATACATTTTATTGTTCCATGCCCGGTCCTGAATTTTACTTACTGTATACTTAACGGGTCCAGCGATAGGCTGTTCGATAATAATTCCGCTGGCGTTTCTACCTAAGGCCTGAGGAGCAATCATCCACCTGCGAACATCAAAATAGCGATGCTGCTCGAAAGAAAGTTCGATCCTGCGCTCATTTCTGTAACGGTCAACCAATGGCTGGCCGGTTTCAGTAATGCCCGGCAAACCAGCCCTGTCGCGAATAATATTGATATGGATTTTTGCCTCATCCTCCTGACCCAAACCCAAACATGCTTCGGCATAATTCAAATGCATTTCGGCAAGGCGGAAGAAATGCCAGGGTGCTTCCTGGTTCCCTCCCTGTCCTGCATACTCATGCTCAACATTAGGATCAATAAACTTTCTCAAGTAATAGCCCGAGTAGCTTCCATTCCAATCCTCAATAGGGCCTTTGCGTGTATCCAGCCCGGGCAGCCATACTCCCGGCGCCGTTTCAACCGACCTGATGATCACTATTCCAAGCGGATCTATTTTTGCTGCATCTGCCGGACGTGGTCTCCATTTGGCCTGATCATAAAGAATACTGGCATAGAAACGTGGTTCCCTGTTTTCATAAGGGGCCGATGCATGTACAGGATTAGACCGGTCAAATTTGGTTCCGTCAACCATTTCGTAATCATCAACCAGTTCCTGAAGGGGGGTATTGCCAGCCCAATTGTGATACCCATTAGGCCCATTAGTAAGACCGGGGAGTGCGCCATCTTCCCAGCCACGGCTCTTAATAAAGTACCGGCTGAAAATGGCCTCACTGCTGTTCTTGGTTAAAAATATATCAGTATAATCTTTGACTGGATCTCCGGTGTTTGGTAAGGTATAAATACCCAGATCAATCACGGCTTTGGCCGCATCCTTTGCTGCCTGCCATTTCGCAGCGCTCGAAAATTCATATGAAATCAGATCCTTATTGGCGTAGCCCTCTGTCCAATCTGTTCCATCCTTCCATTTGTCCCTGTTATAGAGATCACTGGCGGCATACAACAATGTCCTTGACTTCAATGCAAGGGCCGCACCCTTGGTTGCGCGACCGATATTTTTTGCCTCATGCGTCAACGGCAAAAGTTTAGCCGCTTCGTCACACTCATCGACAACGTATTGAATACTTTCTGCCAGCGTATTCCTGGGAACCAAAAAGTCATCTTTCAATGCAAATGATCTTTTAACCAGAGGAACACCACCATGCGTCCTGACCAGGTTAAAATAAAAGAAAGCATTCAGGAAATGAACTTCTCCTTTTAACCTTTCCTTCTGGGTTGGATCAACAAAGGGCACCCTTTCAATGTTTTCAAAGAAAGTATTGACCTGTCGGATCCTTTGATACAATACAGTCCAACGAAATTCGTTCATTTGATCGGCATTCCAGGAACCAATATCTGCCGGAGTCAGGTTTGACTGCACAACCTGCGACGACCCACCATTATGAATAAACTGGGACTCATCGGCCATTGAACCAACATTTATATCTCTGAGACCGTGATTAAGCCCCCGGTAAATTTCATTGACGAAAGCCTCTGCCAATACCGGATCTGCCCACACAACGGCATCACTCAACCTATCCTGTGGCGCGACATTTAGGAAATCCGTATTACAGGAATTGCTATACAGTAATAAGATAATTCCCAATATATATTTAGCGATATTTTTCATTCTATAACCTGTTTAAAATGTGAGATTGACACCTGCATTATATACAGCTTTTTGCGGATATATAGTACCATCCTGGTTGTCTGTTTCGGGATCGTATACAAAATTATCAATCGTAATAAGATTAATTCCATTCACATAAATTCGTGCGCTCTTCATACCTACTTTCTTCATAATGTCAGTAGGTAGGGTATAACCCAGTGAAATGTTTTTCAAGCGCAGATAATCAGTACTTCGATACCAATACGTATTTCGTTGTGAGATCCAATACTCATCTGTACGGTTGAATGTTCTCGGTTTTTCAGAATTTGGATTTTCAGTTGTCCATCGGCCATCTGTAAAGTCTGTAAGAAAATTTCCGAAATCCCCGGACTGCGTCTGAATATAGGCTCTTGCTCCAGCCGCTCCTTGCAACAGAATATTAAGATCAAAACCCTTATACTGGGCACCTAATGATAGGCCTCCCTGGAACGTGGGGATATTGTTTTCAGTTTGCCTTACTCTATCTTTTCCGTCAATGACACCATCCTTATTTACATCTTCAAAGATAACATCACCAGGTCTTGCGCCCGGCCAACGTGGATAGGCGTCAACGGCAGCCTGGTCTTTAAATACACCGATCGCATTGTAAAATAACTCACTGCCAATAGGGCGACCTGTGGAGGTTTGCCATGAGTCAAAGCCAGGAGCTTCATCCCAGAATAAAATTTTATTCTTGGCATAACCTCCATTCACTCCGATCTGGTAACTGAATTCACCAGCCTGTCCATTGTAACTTACCAGAAAATCAAATCCTCTATTTTGCAGTTCTCCGATATTTTCAGAGGGAGGGTTATATCCTGCCGTGAAGGGGATCGATCCGCTGCGCCGGGTCAACATCTGCGACCGGATATTGTTAAAGTAGTCTATTTCAAAAGATATTTTCCCATCTAGAACAACTCCTTCCAAACCTAAATTGCTGTTGTTGGCGATTTCCCAGGTTACATTTGGATTGGGAACAGAGGTTGGAGATATGCTTGTGGTAAGGACATTATAATTGAAAATGTAGCTTCCCCCAAATCCGAAAGCAGGAATATATTGAAACGCATCTATCCGATCGTTACCCAATTGACCCCAAGAGCCACGGATCTTAAGGAAATCAATAGCCTCAATATTATCCATAAATGATTCTTCCGATATCACCCAACCTGCCGAAAATCCAGGAAAAAATCCCCAACGTGAGTTCTCCGGAAAAATGTAAGAAGCATCATATCGCCATACCATTTCCAGTAAGTATTTTTCACTATAACTATAATTGATACGGCCGAAATAACTTAAACGCGAGGTCGTAAATGCTCCTCCTGTATTTGTTTTGCTAAGATTGTCGCCTCCGGCAAATAACTGGTCAACAGCCGGGGATATAAAAGCATTGCGAAACGCCCTGAAATTATTTCCCTTAAGGACTTGCTTTTCAGCTCCAGCCATAAAACCAATCGAATGGCTGCCAAATTCTTTGCTATAATTTATAGTCGCGTTTGTTGTTTGGCCAGATGTTTTGTCAAATGACTCGGTTAATTGAGGAGCACTCAGACCGCGAGAAGATTTGAGAAGCGCCGGCTCTCCATTTGCGTCATAAGTAGTATAATCCCAGGTGTAAAGAAACCAGGGCGTTGCAAAATTCTTAACGGGCCTGAAAGCCTCATCAAAAGAAGCATTCATAATAATATTGAGACCTTTTACCCAGGGTACATCAATTTTTCCTCTCAGATTGCTTTGAAAAACATAATTATTATCCACTACAGAACCCGTAGCTTCGGTGCTCGTAACAACCGGATTGTCTCCATTTTCAATATCAGGACCCGGTAATCCATTTGGCCAGTAAGCTGGCAGGGTAGGCTTACCACGCGTAAGCATACGGAAAATAGAGCCCGCAGACCGTGTTGGATAATTCCTGTTTTCCTGTCTTCCTGTCAAATCAACTGATATTTGAAAATATTCGGTGATTTTGGCATCAATATTTGAACGGAAATTGTACTGGTTATATTTGGTAGCACTGTTTTTATAATAACCATCTTCACTTAATTTGCCCACGGATACAAAATACCTTACGCCATCGTCGCTTCCTCCTGATAGAGATAAGTTGGCATTACTCTGTAAAGACACTGGTTTAATGACCGCACCGTACCAGTCAGTATTGGGGTGGGTCCAGGGGCTGGAACCATCTCTGAATTTCTGAATGTCAGCATCCGAATACCGGGGCGTTCTGTTCCGGAATTGATCAATTTCATTAAGCATGGTAGCATAAGTGGGAGCATCCGTAACTTCAGGCAAACGGGTAGGTTTGTTGAATCCTATATTGTAACCAAAACTAATCTCCGGCTTACCCGTTTTTCCTCTTTTTGTGGTTACGAGAATCACACCATTGGCAGCCTGAGCTCCATAAATGGCAGCAGAGGCATCTTTTAAAACAGTGATGCTTTCAATGTCCTGGGGATTGAGCCTGTCAAGACCGCCACTTCGATTGGCAATGCCATCGATAACGATCAAAGCACCAGGGTTTCCGGTTGTATTGGTACCCCTGATACGAATCAGGGAACCATCATTTCCGGGTTCGCCAGAGCGATTTATAAAGGTAACACCAGGTAAGCGGCCCGCCAGAGCATTAGAAAGGTTGGTGACAGGAGATTGAACAATCTCAGCGCTTTTCACCGTGGTTACTGAACCTGTTACGGTTGCTTTTTTCTGTTCTCCATAGCCCACCACCACAACTTCCTGCAAGGTCTCGGTATCAGGAGCCATCGAAACATCTAGTGAAGACCGGCCATTCACGGCAAGCTCCTGGGTAGCATATCCTATGAAAGAATAAACCAAAACAGCGTTGGCATTGCTGACCATCAGGGAATACTTTCCATTGGTATCAGTAGCCGTACCGTTAGTAGTACCCTTTTCAATAACGTTCACACCTGGAACGGGTTGACCGGTATCATCCGAAATGACACCGTTAACCTGAATACCCTGTAGGGTAACGACTGAAACAAATTCTTTACTGTCGCGCGCGTGTGCAAAAACAATGGTAACAGCTCCAGCCAATAAATGGATAAAACTTACTTTCATCAGAAATACAAGCGTACTTCTAAAATTTTTAGGGTTGATCTTCATAAATAGAGAATGTTTCTGTTGTGGTTTAAAGGACAAAAACTAGAGGTTGTAAGGGTTCCACGCTAGGTGGATGGGGAGTTGACCCCTTTTTCCTTAAAGCGAGTTGTGGTTTGTAGCATCTTATCATAGGCAAATTTGGTTAACGGAATTACAATCGGTTGCGGAAGGTAAATCCTTTTTGGTCTATTTCAATAACCGCGAAGAAAATTAAATATATTTTATGGATTTAGTCTTTTTGACTATAAGAAGTTGCGGTGATGCACGCTGAAAAAATTAGGAAAAGCAAAAGGAACCCTGCCAATAATAGCTGCTTCGTTACTTTCCTCCGGTATAAGTGACATTTTGTTAAAGTAAGGCCAGAGGATGTAGCCATAATTTAAACAATTCCTTAAACAAACTATAACCGCACTTTTGAAGGCAGGTATTTGGCTATAAGTGCCTCGTAATAAGGTCTCAGTTCAGTGACCACAGGTACGATCGGACTTTTCGAATAAAGATCATAAGGGTTAAATTTTTTAACCCATGAAAACATTTCACGGTCATGATCATCCATTAAATGCTCATATGCATGTTCCCGGTGTTGGGCGTAGAAAGAATGATACCGGATCATGTATAAGGCAGGTTCTGGTAAAAAGTCTTTTGTGATCTGGTACAAATATTCATCGTGTCCCCATGACATCGTTACATTTTTCAATCCACAACCCGGTTGGTAGATACCATGGAGTGTGTTGTAACGAGGGTCCTTCGAATCAGGATTGGCTTCAAAAAATTCGGGGTAAACAATTTTATCTGAAAATTTGCATCCTACCGGGAAGGTATCTCCTACCACGGCCCATTGGGGCTCTCCAAATAGACACAGTACTTTTCCCATGTCATGAATAAAACCGGTTAAGACAAACCAATCAGGATGTCCGTCGCGGCGAATGGCTTCAGCTGTCTGCAACAAGTGCTGAAGCTGGTCAAGTTCGATATCCGGATCGGAATCATCCACGAGTGTATTGAGGAATTCCATGGCTTCCCAAACCGTGAGTTGCTTCCGGTTGAACTGGAGAAACTCCGCCTTTTTTTTCATTACGAAATCGTAAGACTGATATTGGTGGTTCAGCCTGTAAAATTCCCTGACAGTGTCTCTTACAGGATCACCGTAGTTCCGGAATTCTTCCTTTGCCTTCGAAGGCTCATTGGGCGTAGGATAACGCTGTAGTACATCATCCTCCCATTGCTCGATGCTTTGTAAAGGATTCGTTTCTTTCTCTGAAAATAGATGGGTTGCCATACAACTGATTGAATATGCAAATGTACAAAATATTCAAATAAAAATCAGGTGCCAAACGATATCTGCTGGCAATAAAATAACCCAGGATTTTACCAAAAAACGCTATACAAGGCGGTGAGGATCCCAACAATGAATACCGACCCTACCAGGAAGGATGGGGAGGTACGAAACATGCTGGTATCCACCTGGATAGTCCTTGCCTGATCTTTGCTTCGTCTATCGAGTAAACTCATGGCCACCATCAGGAAAATCAGAAACACAAACACGATGGTCATACGGTCTAGAAAAGGATAATCCGGAAAAGAACCATTTGTCCAATAGGGCAAATATTTTAACAATGTCGACAAGGGTATGGTCAGTAAAGCTGACGCAAGGGCGGCGCCCGAGGTTGCTCGTTTCCAAAAGAACCCTAAGAGGAATATTGCCAGAACACCTGGTGAAATAAATCCTACATATTCCTGAATGAACTGGTAAGCCTGATCCAGATTGCTTAGCGCGGGCGCTACAAGAGAGGCGATCAACATCGAAACGATTACCGTCCACCGACCCGTTACAACCAGTTGTTTTTCCGAGGCATTTTTATGAAAGAATTTTTTGTAAATATCCAGTGAGAAAATCGTTGCTATACTATTGGCCTTCCCGGCTAACGAAGCGACAATGGCTGCGGTAAGTGCGGCGAAGGCTAATCCTTTAAGTCCCGGAGGTAACAAATTTAATAAAGTCGGATAGGCATGATCTGGCTTTAGGACACCTGCGGCGTTCACCATTTCGGTCTGGAACATACCTTCCTGGTACAGCACATACGCCGCGATACCCGGCACCACGGCAATAACGGGCACCAATAACTTGAGGAATGCGGCAAATAAAATTCCACTTCGTGCCGTTTTCAGATCAGCTCCGAGCGCGCGTTGAATGATGTATTGGTTACATCCCCAGTAATTTAAATTGTTTATCAACATA
>JBDSIM010000157.1:0-5675 GCA_039917935.1 Cyclobacteriaceae bacterium
AGACTCAAAGAGATCTGACTTATTTTAAGGAGGAAGAATTATCGTCTTTGAAAAAAGGGGACGAAGTGTATCAGGTATTTCTGGAATCTAAAAATAAAAACAAAAATTAAGTCAAGGTCTGGTACTCAGGGTTCAGGACTTCATGCCCCAGCAAGAAGATGAATAATCCCGGGTTTCTATCTTGCACTCATTGCATGGGTATTCTTTTTCATCATGTCACACCTACGCCAACGATTCATCGCAAAGACTACCGTCCTCCAGACCATAAAAAAAATAATGTCCTGCGATTTTTTTATCGCAAGACATTAAAAATCCTTGAAATAATGAAAGCCTTAGCCCGGTCCTGGAGTAGAGTATCCGGGGTTTTGTTTTAATGCAGGATTCAGTCTTAAGTCAGTTTGTGGTATAGGCCACAGATAGTCATCGTCATCACAATTTTGTTGGATTTCTGGAATTGCTGTATCACATAAAATCCGCTTGCGGATCAGATCATACCAGCGATCATATTCAAAACACAATTCGAGATTCCTTTGTTGTATAACGGCAGCATCAAATGCGGCTGGCGACATCCCAATTGTTAAACGTGGATCCAACGGATTAGCTATGTTATTATTTGCCCGGTCAATTATTTTGTTAGCAGCATCAACCGCCGCCTGCGTGGGTCCACCATTCACCATATTCTCAGCCTCCGCAAAAAGCAATAATACATCCGCAAACCTCAGAATAGGAATGTTCTGCACTGATCGATACCGTTCCTGATTGTCGCGGGAGTCATACAGAAATTTTTTCACATAGGGAGTAGTACCATACCATTCGGTGTATGGAGTTCCGTCCCAATCTTCGAGTAACAAGTAGGCGTCTTTACGAGGTTCAGCTGGAAAATTTTCTCCCCATATTTTATCAGATTTAAAATCCCCCCATCCATCAGCCATTGTACCCGGCAGCCAAATTTGTGGTGGTGTGGAATTATCATCTTCGGAAGCGTTGAAACTCCACATGATCTCCGGCCCATAACTATTGGAAAGGGCGAAAACTTCATTGATATCCGGTACCAGTGAGTAAGTCCCATCATCCATTACATCGGCAGCCATATCCCGGGCCTTGGCATAATTTGAGGTATTGTTCATGGGAGCGGTGGCCATTGTAATATATGCTTTCGCCAATAATGCTTTTGCTGCACCCTTGGCAGGGCGGCCGCGCTGATCGTCACCCCAGGAATCTGGTAGGTTTTGAGCAGCAAACTGCAGGTCTTTCTCTATTAAAGCATATACTTCAACAATGGGATTTCGGATAATTTTATCAGTCTCCACATTCGTATCTTCCGTGATCAGGGGAATATCGCCAAACAATCGGACCAGACTGAAGTAGTTAAACGCCCGGATAAATTTGGCCTGAGCCATTAAAACATCTTTCTCTTCCTGCGTCGCCGAGTTTCCTAATTTATCGATACTCAAAGCCTTTATCGCTGGATTAAGATCGGCTATGGCACGGTAATGGGCACCCCACAAATCACTACCCTGATCGTCAGAAAAAACCAGTTCGCCTCCATACATCTGATCATCGCTTTCGAAATTCCAATGGCCATAGGAGTAAGCGCTCCATTCGCCATATAGCCTCGCCATTGCGCTGGCAAAAGCGGATTCTATCTGGCCCACAGAATTATAATAATACGCGGGGCCGGTAAAATCCTTGGGTGTTTCATCCAGGTCAACACATCCGATATTGACCAGGAGTAACACTCCAAACATCAACACCAGATTTTTTATTTTAACAACGATATTTTTCATTGATATTGTATTTTAATGTAAAAATCAGAAGGTTAATTCAACACCAAATGTATAAGTCCGTGCCGGAGGGTAAACACTGAGATCGACACCGATCGTAGCATCGCTATAGGTGAACGCAGCTACTTCCGGATCATATCCTGTGTATTTGGTGATGGTAAAAATATTCGTTCCACTCATAAATAGTCTTACTTTCTGGAATCCGATAGACCCGAGGTTTGAAGGGTTTAAGGTATAAGCCAGGGTCGCTGTTTTCAACCGGATAAAAGAAGCATCTTCCACCCATTGAGATGTAGCACCACTGTTGTTGCCAAAAGAAATTTTATTCGTCAGATTCTGGTCTTCCCTGTACTTTCCGTCAATCATCCCCGGAACATTGGTATTCTGGTTTTCAGGTGTCCATGCATCCAGGAGCACAGGGCTGGTACCTTCCCAGAATGATTCCCTTCGTATCCTCATGGTATTAAACAAGTCGACTCCCTCGTACCCCATCATCAGAAACGATAAATCAAAGCCTTTATAAGAAAACTGGTTTGTCCATCCCCAATTAAACTTTGGATATCCATTTCCGATGGTCGTTCTATCGTTATTATTGATAAGCCCGTCCTTATTCAGATCAAGATAATGAGGATCACCAGGAAGTTGTCCATAACTGCGCGCTTCTTCTTCCTCAGCTGTGCCCCAGATTCCTAAAAATTTCCAACCCCGCATCAACCCAAATGATTGCCCGACTTCGAGGAACATAAAGTCATTGCCCAGGCTATATCCGCCGGTAGAGGGTCGGTACCCAATTCTATCGTCAGGTCCGAGGTCTAACACTTTATTCCTGTTCCTGGTAAAGTTTACAGAAGTGCTCCAACGAAAGTCACCCACTATAGGATCACCTCCGATCAACATTTCAAAACCTTTGTTTTCAATTGAACCAATGTTGTCTAAAATGCTGCTTACGCCAACATAACCGGGCAATTCCCTGGGCATCAGCAGATCATTGGTTACTTTTTTATACCAGTCAATGGTTGACGTTAATCTTCCATTAAGGATCGAAAAATCTACCCCGATATTAGTCTGAGCGGTCGATTCCCATTTTAAGTTTGGATTAGCCAGTCCGCCAAGTCCATAACCAATATCGGTAGTAGCCCCTCCGTTGTAAGGATAATTATTTTCATACTGGTTTGAGGATAATCTGGCCAGCGACTGATAAGGATTGATACCCTGGTTGCCTGTTAAACCATGACTTGCCCTTATTTTTAACTCTGAGAATATATCGGAATCCTTCAGGAAATCTTCTTCCGATATCCTCCAAGCCACTGAAGCCGAAGGAAAATAACCCCATTTATTGGCATCGCCGAAGACAGAAGAAGCATCGGCTCTGTAGGTAACGGTGGCCATATATTTTTCAGCAAGGACATAATTAATGCGGCCCATATATGACAACAGTGCCCTTTGATTGGAGAAGGAGCTTACGGTTACGTTTCTGGCGCCACTTAAATTATCAAAACCTAATTGATCAACAAGAAATCCCTTTCCCTGAATATTGCTTCCTATTGATTTTTCAAAAATTTGTTCGACAACGCCTGTAAAGGTGAGGTGGTGCGTGTTATTAAAGGTATTATCGTAGGTAAGGATATTTGAATTCTGATACCGTTCATTTTTAGACTCGTTCACATGCCCAAACCCATTATTCTGAAGTCCGGCCAATGTTTTACTATTATAATAATCACGGAAATAGGCGTTGGAAAATAATGCACCACCGGTTACTCTAAAACTCAAACCTTTCAAAATTTTGAAGTTTAAAAACATATTGGCATTATTCCGGAAAGTAGGATTATCAATGATCGGTTCTACAGCAGAGGCCAGTGGGTTCCAGGTATCATTTGCAGCATAGCCCGACCGGTGTACCCAGTATTTCCCGTCAGCATCATACACTGGTTCTGTTGGCGCCCAGCGAGGCGCATTATTCACCACCTGCGATACAAAGGCGACTTCTTCCTTGAATGAAGGTGACTTGTACGTCTCCTTTGTAAAGGCATAATTAAGTCCAAAATCCACCCAATCGGTTATGTCGGCAGCAAAGTTCGCCCTGAGCGACGCACGTGAGTAAGCTGAATTAATTAATATACCCTTGTGATCAAGATAATTGCCGGAAACGAGGTACTTAAGTTTATCAGTTGCTCCGCTGATGGCCAGCTGATAATTCTGCATGACGCCCGTTTCATAAACCACATCCTGCCAATCAGTGCCCCCGTTTTTTTCATAAGCGGCAACCTCCGCATCCGAAAACTGTGGTGTCGGAGTATTTCCGTCACCGGTTTCCGTCATCCTGTATTTATTCAGTGTTTTGGCAAAAGTAGCGGCATCCATCACGGGAAGTTTTCGCGCCAGGCGCTGGAAACCGATATTATAACCTGCGTCGATAACGGGTTTACCCAGTTTACCTAATTTTGTTGTGATCAGGATAACGCCATTCGCGCCGCGCGACCCATAGATCGCCGTGGCTGAAGCATCTTTGAGAATCTCCATGGAAGCAATATCGTTTGGATTCAAAGAATTTAAACTGCCCCCTTGTAATCCGTCAATCACCACCAGTGGTTCATTACCTCCATTGATAGAGTTCAGTCCGCGAATACGGATCATTGTATTTCCCCCCGGTGATCCATCGGTATTAAGAACATAAACACCGGATGAGCGACCCTGTAAAGCCTGATCAACCCTTGCTAAAGGAAACTTGCTGATTTCACCTACCGGGATGGAAGTGATCGCCCCCGTGAGGTCGGTTTTCCGCTGGCTTCCGTATCCTACTACGACAACTTCACCAAGCGATATCACATCTTCCATTAGGGTCACATTAACAGTAGCCCTACCGTTAAGAGGAATTTCCTGGTTCGAATATCCGATAAAAGAAAAAACCACTGTAGCATTTTCATTCGAAACCGAAAAAGTGTACTGGCCATCGGTATCGGTAACCGTACCGTTAGTAGTTCCTTTTTCAATAACGCTCACCCCGGGGATGGCATCACCTCTTTCAGAAGTTACTTTACCTGAAACGGTAACCGCTATTTTCTTTGCCGTAACAAGTTCTCCTTTAATGGACCTGGTAAAATCAAATTCTGCATGGGCTTGCAAGGTGAGTGCGCCGAAGCTCGCTAGTAAGATCGCTGCTGTCTGCACAATTACCCTTGTCTTCCTGTAATCAGGACAAAATTCAAGTAATTTTCTTTCCATAGATTGTTTTTAGTTTTTTAACTGCATTGCGTGACAATCAGGACCTGCCTGAGGTATTTAATAGAAGAATCGTCATTAATAAAAAAGGAAGTTCAATATGGGCAACTTTTCGCTCATGTTAACCTGTTTCTGATTTCAATATAAGTTATATTTCTTAAACATGTAAAACCGTGGAATAAAATTTTGTTTCTCTTATGAAAGTAGTATAAAATTTGGTTAATTATAGCGAAGGTCGGTTGAAAACCCTTCTAACCATTTTACATTTCTCCAAACCATGCAAAAATTGCCAAGTATTATGCTTAGTTATTTCACGAAATTCATTCGTCATCGATTATACTTCCTGTATCCATCGCTTCTTACCGGCTTGATATTCGGAAACATTTCCGATGCCTATACACAGATAACAAAATCAGGCGCCGCAAGTAATCAAACGAAGGAGGTGATTGGCGGCAAAGTTTCGGTATGGGTGGTACCAGCAGAACAAAAAGTTCGGCCGGAGGACAGGATCGAAAATGATAACCTTATTTGGTCCGGCGCCGATAAAAAAATCCGGTTGGCAGCGGCCGCTAATGAACACGTTCCGTTTCAGGTAGTTATTACTACGCCTATTCCTGAGGGGCGCAGGCCCAAGGCACCAGAAGGATTTTTTATACAGGGGTCCCAGCTTAC
>JBDSIM010000158.1:0-9984 GCA_039917935.1 Cyclobacteriaceae bacterium
GTTTGCTGCGCCAACAAGGCGCTAATAGAAAAAACGAGTAAGATTAAAACCAGAGATTTCTTCATATTCCGTGTATTTGACCTAAAGACCTACCATAATGATAAGGGTTGCATGAAGACTCCAAACCTACCTTTTTTTCCCCGATGTACTAAAACATGGTGTTTTTAATTGATTTTCACCTTGGAATTACAAAGATTGCAACTCAAACCTAAAAGTCCAAATATGATTTTCGACAAGAAAGCGGAGCTTAATGTGCTTGTTAACCTCGCTGCCAGTGACAAAAATATAGCCGAACGGGAGGCCAAACTCATTCACCTGATTGGAAAAGCGAACGGTATTTCAACGGATGAGATCAATCAAATGTTGAAAAATCCAAAACCCATCCATGATTCCAATTCACTTACTTCAGATGAAAAGTTTGAACACTTGTATTTTTTGATCCAGTTAATGAAAATGGATGGCCAGGTTTTCAGAAGTGAAGTCGTTTTTTGCGAGCAGATGGCTGAAAAGCTGGGGTTCAAAAAAGCTGTGGTGGGTGAAATCTCACAGCATGTTTACAGTGATCCTTCCATCACCTCTGATCGCGATATGCTAAAAAAGAAGGCTGAAAAATTCTTGAAACCATAAAATCATAAAGAATAAAGGAAGGTTATTTACCTTCCTTTATTCTTTAAACGCGACTTTTCCATTCAAAATTGTTATCGATACTTCTGTTTGAAGTATTTCCGCTTCTTCTATCATCATCAGGTCTTTTGAAAATACGGTGAAGTCAGCCAGTTTACCGGGCTCAATTGAGCCTTTCATTTTATCCTCAAAAGCTGCGTAGGCTGCGTCAAGGGTGTATGATCGAAGTGCCTGCTGCCTGGTCATTTTTTCTTCCGGCTCATATCCGCCTGCAGGCTCTCCTTTTAAAGTTTTACGCGTAACAGCGGCATAAAAAGAGGGTATCGGATTAATGGGCTCTACGGGTGCATCAGTACCATTTACTATCCTGGCACCGCCTTTCAATATTGATTGCCACATGTATGCACCCCCCCTGATCCTTTTTTCACCCAGCCTGTCAATAGCCCACGGCCTGTCTGACGACATGTGGATGGCCTGCATGGCTGCAATGACCCCGAGCCTTCCAAACCTGTCAATATCATCAGGGTGCAGATGCTGGGCGTGTTCAATGCGAAAGCGGTGATCTTTTATTTCTCCCGTGTACTCGCTGAATGAAATTTCATACCGGTCAAGAATTTCGCGGTTTGTTCTGTCGCCTATGGCATGGGAGCACACTTGAAATCCGTGCTTCAACGCTTCGCGCGACACTGATAACACGGTATCCATGGAGAGCGTCGCCATACCATAAAAACCTTGTCGGTCGTTGTATGGCTCCAGTAACCAGGCACCCCGGGAACCGAGCGCGCCATCACAGTTTAACTTAATAGACCGAATGGTAAGCCATTGTTCTGGATCAATCTCAGGTCCTTTCAAAAACCATTCGTGAATCAGGTTCGAATCACTTCCTGTTAACATAACATACAGCCGCACCGTGAGTTTATTCGTTTTTCTAAATTGTTTGTAAAGTTCAATGATTTCGCGGCTCACTCCCGCATCATGGAAACTTGTTATTCCATTTTGAAGGCATTGCTGAAGCGCCAGATTCAGGGCTTTGGCATCGGTGGCCGGAGTACGTTCAGGGATGTATCGCTCAATCAGATTGGTTGCTCTTTCATTAAAAATTCCGGTAGGGTTGCCCAGTGCGTCACGAATGATCTCCCCTCCCAGACCTCCTTCGGCCTGCGGGCTTTTTTCTTTGGCTAATGGGTTAATGCCTGCTATTTCCATAGCCTTCGCGTTAGCAAGGGCGGCGTGTCCGCTGGCATGCTCTAAAAATACAGGGTTGTCAGGTGATATTTCACTCAGTAAGTGGTGCGTTTGAAACCCTTTCACCATATTTTCAGGTTTGTGGTCCCATTTATCCTGATGCCATCCACGCCCGAGGATCCATTCCCCTGGCTTCGCGTTTTGGACAGCTTCTGCTACTTTCTGGACCAACTCCTCATAACTCCGCACTGACATCAGGTCAAGCTCCAGTGCGTTGTAGCCTACACCCATCAGATGACCATGCCCCTCAATAAATCCCGGCGTCATGATCTTCCCCTGAAGGTCAATTATTTGTGTTTGATCGCCCTTGTATTTACCAGCCTCCTTTTCTGAACCGGCGAAGATAATCCGGTTCCCCTTCACCGCTACTGCCTCCACAACGGGATGTTGACCATGCACGGTATATATTTTCCCCCCGAAGATCACCAGATCCGCCGGGTCGTATTTTTTCTGACATCCAAAAATGAGTGACAGACAAAAGCCATATAGCAGACCATTTAAATTCATCCGGAATTTTTAAAGACTGTAATGTTACTGATATTTAGTGAAATTAGCAGCCCATATTAGAGGCAAGAAACATGGCTAGTAAATGCGTAAGCGCTTATTAATTCTCGGATATTTATTCATATTCTGGCTCACTTATGAAGTGGCCATACGAGCTGTCTTTTTATTGTATAACCATGATTTTTCAGAACAACTTCTCGCGTTTGAAATATTAAAGGTCTTTTTAAATGGATTAAAAATGGACCTAAGCCTGGTGGGTTACCTCCTGATGGCTTCCGCTTTATTGTTTGCCATCTCCATGTTTGTTGAACACCGATGGCCTTATTTTTTGATCAATGTGATCAATATCGTGTCTCTGATAATAAGCACCATTATCATGAGCATAGACCTGGAGTTATATCGCCACTGGGGATTTCGTTTGAATACCACACCACTTTTTTATATTAAATCCGCAGGACCCGCCGCTTTGGGCAGTGTGGAGTTGACGGTAGTATTTAAAGTTTTGCTGGTGTGCGCGGCAATCATTACGCTTTTTCTTTTTGCTTATGACCGTTTATTGATGCCGAAAATAGACGCTTTAAACAAGGGGATGCGGAGGGGATTTATCGTACTACTGATTTTTTCAGCACTGATGATAATACCTATGCGCGGCAGTTTTACCGTCGCTCCAATGAATTCAGGCTTTGTATATTTCCATAAGACAAAAGCCTACGCCAACCATGCAGCCATCAATGTGATATGGAATTTCTTTTATCACCTCCGAAAAAGCAGCAACGTCAAGTATCCCGAAAATTTTCTTCCGGAAGATATTGCGATAAAAGATTTTAAGGAATTATATCCTCCACAGGATTCTACCGTTAAATTATGGCGTCACGCAAAACCGAATATCATACTTTTTATTCTCGAGAGCTTCACCGCCGATGTCGTGGGCGCGCTGGGTGGCCTGAAAGATGTCACCCCCAACCTGAATGCATTATGCGAAGAGGGTATTCTTTTTACTAATTTTTATGCCAGTGGAGACCGTACAGATAAAGGGCTTGTCAGCATTTTAAGTGGCTATCCGGCACAGCCCCAAACCTCCATTGTGAAAGAGACCGCAAAGACACAACGGTTACCCTATCTAAATCATTACATGCATAGCCTGGGCTATAAAACCTCATTTGTTTACGGTGGCGACATCGACTTCGCGAACTTCAGATCGTTTTTAACCTATAGCAATTTCGACAACATTACCGCCGACGAGAATTTCCCGGATGAGCTCAACCAAAGTAAGTGGGGTGTTCAGGATCACATTGTTTTTCAAAGAGCCTTACAAGAATGCGACACAACAGACCACCCTTTCTTTAAAGTAATTTTATCCCTCAGCAGCCATGAGCCGTTTGATGTTCCCATGATCCCACATTTTTCGGGCAAAGATGCCCAATCCTTATTTTTAAATTCATGCTATTACACTGATAAAAGCCTTGGAGATTTTGTTATTAAAGCCAAAGCATCTTCATGGTGGAATAATACGGTAATATTATTTGTCGCCGACCATGGCCACCGCCTGCCGGGAAACAAGGAGCTAAAAGATAAGGAACGTTTCAGAATTCCATTCCTCATGATCGGGGGTCCTGTAAAGCGGGATACGATCATCCAAACCTTCGCTAACCAAACGGATATTGCCAACACTATTCTTGGCCAGCTTGATAAACCCAGCCCTTCTTTCACCTTTAGTAAAAACATTTTATCCCCTTCTGCAGAATCTTTTGCCGTATACTTTTTTAATGACGGTTATGGTTTTGTCACCGAGGATCAATACATTATTTACGACAATACAGGAAAACAATTTTTGCGAAAGGATGGCGCTTCTCCTGAAGATCTTGAGCGAAGCAAATCCTATCAGCAGATTTTATATTCCGATTATAACCATAAGTAATCACTTGGAAAGTAAAAAATAATGCGGAAGGAATTTGAGCGACACGTAGCCAGTGGTGCGCAACGCGCCAACAGGCATCTGACTATTTAAAAGAAAATAATGGGCGCAGTAACATGAAAACAATACTCACGGAACACACAACCCGGCTAATATGAAAAAATGTTTTTTTATTTTTATTTTTCTTTGCTCCCTCACATTGACAGGGGTTGCACAGGATTTTGGCCTTTCCTTTTCGTACTTTCTTCCAAAGAATGGATACTTTTCGACCCCGATAAGTCCGTTTTCCATACGCGGATTGGGTTTTGACATTAACCGGTTCATCGCCGTTCAGACCGGGGCTTCTCTTTACAGGATGTCGGGATTGAATCTGAAGGATCTGCCCTTTAAAAGTAAAGCTCCACTGATTGGGCCTAACTTCACCATATTGGTTCCAGTAGAACTCGTGTTTCAATTAAAAGGATCAGTAGTTGAATTTGACGTCAAGGCAGGTGGTTTTGCTTTCTATGGATTTGATCAGCGGCTGAATTACGGAAACCTGGACCGTGCCATTCGTGCAGCTGAATCTTGGCAGGTGGCCAACAGCGCTTTTTCTTTTGACAATAATCCGGGATTCGGGTATCACGGCGGTGTTGAACTCACCGTTTATGTGACGAGCCAGGTGGGCGTTTCTCTTGAAACAAACTATTATGTAGGCGAAGCAAAATTTCCGCTGATCGGCTCCTATACCGGTGGTAATGCGACGATCGAAACGAAAGCCGCGAGTTACGATGAATCCAGGATTGATTTTACAGGTCTGGAATTTGCAATAGGTATTATTTTTTCTTCAGGGAATGCTAAACCGCCTTCGCCCAAAAGAAGATAAATGTTTATCACCCTTTAAATTATTGTACAGTGAAATTTCGATTGCTGGTTTTTGTTCTTTTATTTTCTTCAGGCCTTTTCGGCCAGCACAAGATTCAAACTTATGCCTCTTTTGCAATTGACCAGAAAGAGGTTGTATGGGTACAGGTGTATCCTCAAAATGACGCCCAAGAAAATTTATCCGGCCAGGTGCTGGATTTTTTGAAGCGCAAATCATGGATAAAAAATCTTCAATTCGACGGACAGGAAATTATGGCTGACCTTGAAAATTTTCGGGTGGATTATAAACGGTATGGGGGGAAATATATGAATACCTCCATGCTGATCAGGTCCGCCAGGTGGTCTGGCAAAATCAGGGTGTCCTTTAAAGATGGCAAATACCGTGTGATCATTTATGGTTTGAACTATGATGCACGGCAACCTTCCATGAGCACAGGAAAAATGACCCAATTAGCCCACCCGATTCACGGTACCTGGACCGATTGGGTGCTCAACAATTATCGTTCGGCATTTCTGACAAGGCGCCACAAGAACCTAGATCTGATGCACTTTAGCTTGAAAGATAGTTTTACGCTCTCAGAAATTGCCTTTGATAACGCTGACTGGTAAAATCAGTCAACGGATCGTGTATTGATGACCTTAAGAGAAGATCTCCTTCATTTTATGCAGTAGGTTCAATTGAAAATTCCACAGTCATTAACAGCCATAACCACCATCATTCATCTTTGCGTATTTCCAATCCCTCCACGGGCAATTGCATTCTAATTTTTTGTTCGAGGTATCGCGCATCTGGATAAGTGAAGGGACCCACATTTAGAATCGGATAGAGTCTGTCATCAATCTGATCAAGTCCACTGTGCTCTTCCAGATATTTTCTCACGGCAACGGTATCTGTAGCAGAAAATTTCACATGGTAATCGGGGGCGCTGTTTAATTCCTGTATATGAAGGTTATATTTTCCAAATAAATTACGGGAATCGGAAACAAAAGTTGTAAATGAATTTCTTGACGACACATCCTGAATAAACATGGACGGATTGGCTTCCACAGTGGGTACTGGTAAAACGTAGTAATCCTTTTGTACATCATTGGTGCGGTAAACCCATTCAAGAATATACCCGGCAGTGTCAATGCCCGTTAAGGTTGTGCCGTCATCAAATTTCACTTTTTCCAACTCAAGTCTGATCATGGCACCGCCGTCTGTATATTGTTTTCGCTGTCCGGAAACAAAATTGCCCAGAGAATATGCCACGAGTTGATTTTCTTTCTTTCTCCACTCCATGGGTTGAAGGACGTGCGGATGAGATCCGATCACCAATCGAGCGCCATACTTAAAGCAAAGTTCCGTGACATCTTTTTGGCTTTTTGAGGGCAAGCTCTCATACTCCGTACCCCAATGTGTGAAAACAATAATTGCATCGGTCTTCAGGCTTCTTGCTTTCATGATATCCTTGCGGATTGCCACCGTATCGATCAGGTTTACGATGTTGGGTTTCGTTACCGGCAAACCATTCGTTCCATAGGTATAGTTCAAAAGCGCAATCCTGAACCCTGATTTCTCAATGATCAAAGGGTGCCCTTTATTTTTCTCAGTTTGCGTTTTAAAAGTCCCCGTATGCAGAATGTTCATGCTATCGAGCATGTCGATGGTTCTTTCAAGACCTTCACGACCACGGTCAACGCAATGGTTATTGGCAGTGACCAGCGCATCGAGGCCCATATCTTTTATGGCGGTTAATAATTCGTCTGGCGCACTGAACTGAGGGTATCCTTTGTAAGGTTTTCCGGCGAGCGTAACCTCCAGATTTCCGATGGCCAGATCAACAGCCTGTGTATACGGTTTCACAAATTTAAAACATGGATGATAGTCGTAGGAACCAGAAGCCCGATCATAAGCATCAGTTATTTGTGAATCGTGTTGCATGATATCCCCCAAAAAAAGCAACGATAGCCTTGTGGTGTCCTGCGCATGTACGGATTGGAAAACGGTAGAGAGAATAAGTACGGAAAGACATCTGTTCATGATACAAACATTACTTTGTTTTCAGCTACTATATACACTTTATCCTTCTTTCCCGGTGCAATCCTCGCCAAACCCGTGAACTTTCCAAACGCGGGTAGATAAGCCTGATTGTTACCGAAGTAAAAACAAGGAAGGGTCATAGACTGGCGGCCTTTACCCCTCAAAGAAACACAGGGATGAATATGTCCGGCAATATTGTAAGTCTCCGGAGGTACGTGCTCGAGTGGATGATGGGTCAAAAGAAATTTTCCGATCCGTAACGAATCATGTAAAAAAATACCTTTCCTCAAGTATTGATTTTTGCCCATGATGTCATGATTTCCGAGGACCAGGTGGAAAGCCATTGCTGAAAAGTGCTTGACTACTTCTCCAAATACCTCCCATTCTGCATTATAGTGACTGTGGAATAAATCACCCAAGCAAACAATTCGTTTCGGTTTACAGACATTAACCAGATCAATAAAGATTTCAAGGTTATGATCGTTTGCCTTCGAGGGAACCGGGATCCCCGCCTTCCTAAAGTGATTGATCTTCCCAAGGTGCAGATCCGACAATAACAGTGTACTTTGCGATTTCCAGAAAATGGCTTTTTGAGGATAAAGATCAAACTGCTCATCCAAAATCTCAACATCCATAAAGGTGGAACGTTATTTATCCTAATTAAATCTCGAAGATAATGGTTAAAAGAATGTCAAGATTGATTTTAGTGTCGCTGCTGGTGTTTTCCCTGAAGACTTATGGTCAAATCAATGAGGTTTCCCTTTTTGATAAATTACTGTACATCAACCGGAATGATACCTTGCCCTATCGGTTACTTAAACCGGTAAATCCACAAGCAAAAAAAACTTTTCCTCTGGTGATTTTTCTCCATGGCGCGGGGGAACGTGGCAACGACAACGAAGTCCAGATAAAACACATTACAGAGTCGTTTCTGGATCCTGATAATCGCGGCCGGCACGCTTGCTATTTAATAGCCCCACAATGTCCAAAAAAGATGTCGTGGTCAAACCATAGCCGGGATGGAAAAACGGTTACTCTAAAAGAAAAACCCACCAAACCCATGCAACTCCTGATTGAACTCATAGAAAAAATTGAGAGGGAATTTCCTGTGGATAAATCCAGAATATACGTTACGGGATTGTCAATGGGTGGCTATGGCACGTGGGATTTAATAGCGAGATATCCTGACCGGTTTGCCGCAGCGATTCCTATTTGCGGAGGAGGCGATTCTCAGACTGCACAAAGGATTTACCATGTACCACTATGGGCTTTCCATGGCGCGCGCGATAAGGTTGTTGATCCGGTTCAATCGAGAACGATGATTCAGGCAATCCAAGATGCCGGAGGCGATCCCGGATACACCGAATACCCTGATGTAGAGCATGATAGCTGGGTCTACGCCTACCGCGAACCCTATCTTTTACCCTGGCTTTTCAAACAAGTGCTCATCAAAACCCAACAAGGTAAGTAATTGGTTACCTGACTGGTATGTTTTTAATCCTTAGGGTTTAATAAAAAACTTAACATATGGCTAACATGGACAAAAGGATTTCAGGTTAGATTGCCAGGGAATTTAACACTTATGTTTGAGTTAGACTTGTCGCAATCCGTCCTGTTAGTTGTCTGCCTGATAGCCGCGTGCGGATTTGAATTTGTCAATGGATTCCATGATACGGCGAATGCTGTGGCTACCGTAATCTATACCAATTCGTTAAGACCCTGGTTTGCAGTGATATGGTCAGGATTTTGGAATTTTCTGGGTGTGCTATTGGGGGGAATTGGCGTCGCAGTCAGCATCATAAATCTATTACCCGTTGAAACATTGGTCGATCAGAATACCGCTCACAGTATAGCCATGGTCATGGCACTGCTTATCACGGCCATCTTCTGGAATTTATTGACCTGGTATCTGGGGATACCCTGCTCCAGTTCCCATACTTTAATCGGTTCCATCCTGGGCGTGGGACTGGCTTATTCACTTTTACCTGTCTCCAACGGAGATGCCGTAAACTGGGGGAAAGCGCAGGAAATTGGTGTTTCACTTTTAATGTCCCCATTATTTGGATTCACCATGACCATCGTATTGATGTATCTGATCAGAAGCCTCACCAAAAAAACCCTCCATGGCGACCTTCTTTTTAAAGAACCAAAAAAAAATCAACCACCTCCATTCTGGATCAGGGGCATATTGGTCATTACCTGTACCCTGGTAAGTTTTTTTCATGGACAAAATGATGGACAAAAAGGCGTAGGCCTGGTAATGCTTATCCTGATTGGGATCGTGCCTTTTTATTTTGCGCTTGATATTCATTTCAAGCCAACCAAATTGCCTGATTCCCTCATCAAAATTGAACAGATAATCGCCACTATTAACCCGTCGGATCTTTCTGCTACTGACAGACAAAATCTTTCCGAAGCAAAAGAAATGAATTCCCGTCTTCAATCGCGCTTTACTTCCTTGACCAATGTCAGTAATATTCCGAAAGAAGAGCGCTTTCTTGTGCGAAAGGATATTATGCTGATGTCGCGTCACCTCTCTGACATCGGCAAAATGGAGGAAGTTAAACTGAGCGATCGTGATAAAGGAACTTTGAAAAGTGAACTCGATAGTATTAGAAGAGTTACTGACTATTCACCTAGATGGGTCATCTTGATGATTTCATTATCGCTCGGTCTGGGAACGATGATAGGATGGAAACGAATCGTAAAAACAGTGGGAGAAAAAATCGGTAAGGAGCATCTTACCTATGCCCAGGGGGCGAGTGCTGAACTCGTGGCAGCCAGTACCATTGGCATGTCCTCCTATTTT
>JBDSIM010000159.1:0-3614 GCA_039917935.1 Cyclobacteriaceae bacterium
AAAGCTGGTTTTAATCCATGCACAGTTGAGCGCTAAGCCACTATTAACGTTAATAATTATGGGGAGAATAGGGATGACTGAGGCCAAAACATCTAAACTGAAATTAACCGTATTAATGGTTCTATTGCTGATCGCGGTTTCCGATCCAACCTTTGCTGCGGATGAAGCTCAATTGTTGCAAGTATATATCGACCAGGACACCAAGCAGATTTATTCCGAGCCCGGTTCAAATCGAGTAAAAATGGGAGATTTCCAACCCGTTACTGCAAAATCAACTACCGCCGTAGATCCCAAAAATGTAAAAATAAATCTGAACCCAAAGGGCTTAAAGTTTGAAACTGCGGATGAGCAGTTTCAGTTTCGCTTTGGCGGCCGTCTGCATGCAGATACGACCTACCACAGTAATGACAGGTTACTAAAAAGTGGTGATCGTATAGAGGCAAACGATGGCACCGAAATTCGCCGTGCTCGTATAGATTTTAAAGGCACGCTATGGAATGTATTTAATTTTCAAGCAGAAGCAGATTTTGCCGACAATGAAGTAGGGATGAAGGATCTGTTTCTGAACTATACCGGTTGGGATTTTGCGGACATTACTGTCGGTAATCAAAAGCAGAACATCAGTATGGAATTGCAGGAAAGTTCCAACGATATTATGTTCACTGAGCGCTCGCTGGTTAACTCCTTAACCGGAACTATGTTTGACCGAGCTATCGGTTTTAACTTGAAAAAGTCAGATAATAGCTGGTCTGCGCAAGCTGGGATTTATGGCGACTCTATCAAGGCAAACAAAAGCAATAGCAATAAAGGTTCCGGTAAGGCAGGTGAAGGTTTTGGTGCTTCAACTCGTGTGACCTTTGCGCCAATCAATACGTCTGACAGCGTAATCCATTTTGGTGGGTTTGCTGGGTATCGTTCAACCAATGGCAAAGGTGAGTTAAATGACAACAGCCCTAGCTTCGGCTATGAGACAACACATATGTCCAATCTGAAATTGACCAACACGGGTAATATTGTAGGCATTGACGATGCCAAGATGGTTGGCTTGGAGTTGGCCGCTATGCGTGGCCCATTCTCAATTCAAAGTGAATACTCAAAAGCAAAGATTCAACGGGAGAAGAGTCTGACTTCACTTGATTTCGATGCTTTCTACATACAGGCGGGATGGACTCTGACAGGTGAATCCCGCACTTATAAAGGTTCTGATGGCGAATTCAAACGCCTTAAACCCAAGAGCAAATTCCAGATAGGCAAACCTGGTTTTGGAGCTTTGGAGCTGGCAGCTCGCTATGACCAGAATGATCTGACTGACAAAGATGTCAAGGGCGGCAGTCAGAAGAGAGCTACATTAGCATTGAACTGGTACATGAATGAAAACGTACGTTTGATGGCTGATTACAGCAGAAGCTTTGATATTAAAGGTTCCCAAGTGACAACACTAAGCGGTGGCCAGCCTGGCAATATTGATGTATTGACTATCCGCACTCAGTGGGCATTCTAATCGGTCCACATGTAATCTGAGCGTCCGAATCTGGATTCACTGAGCAAGCACAGCTCAATAAAAAACCTCGCTATTTTTAGCGCGGTTTTTTATTGAGTGAGCAATTTAAAGATGCCTTTACCTTAGTCATGTTGAAATTGACTTGTCTGCCATTGTCGAGCACCTCACCTACTCGGTATGGTTGGGTAGCGTGCTCATATGAAGTCATGCCCGACAAAGCTGTTGGCTAAATTGGAATCACAATTTGTGAAGACATGAAGCAACGTGGAGAATTAAGACAAACCGAGAAACAATCGTCTTGTTGCGTGAAAATTTATCGTTACGAAATGTGACGCGCTCCATACATCAGAAATGTTAGACTTTTAAAGGTGCCCTTTTGATATTGATCTTGTAACGAGGAAAACACCTGCTATAGTCACAAAAATTACCAAATCCTATCGCCAAAGGGAAACCTGAAATGAGGAAGATAGTTACCAGAAGAGAATTCATAATAACAGGTGCAACAGGGCTTGCTGCAATTTACGGGATCGGCGCATGCACTAAAAATGATAGTCCATTAAGCGCGTCAGAAAGTGTAAAAGCCGAGGTGATTGACCCGCCAGCAGGGGATGTTTTTAAAGACCCTCCTGAAATGCCAAATTTGAGCGCTAACGCGGGGATTGTGGAGATTGCATTAGAGGCAAAGACGGCAAAGGTAATGATCAAGGGGGTAAATGCAGACCTTATTACATACAACGGCTATTTTCCGCAACAAACCATAAGGGTAAGAAGAAGTGACAAATTAAGCGTTAACTTCAAAAACTCCCTTCCATTGACGGCCGATAAAAACATCCTTGGTTATACTAAAAACGTCACTAACATCCACACTCACGGGTGGCATGTGTCGCCATCCGGGAAATCGGATAACGTATTCCTACATATCAATCCAGGTGAAGAATTCTTATATGAATACGATATGTCAAAACAGGAAGCGGGGACATTGAATTTTCTGCACTCTCATGGCCATGGCCTGATTACTGAGCAGATGTGGGGGGGTATTGCCGGATGCGCGCTGGTTGTTGCGGATGAGGTCGATGGACTCTCAGGTTTTGAGACTCATATAATATCCTTACATGACATAAACCTTGTGGGAACTAATCCAGCACCGCACACCCTTGAGGATTATATGAATGGAAAGGAAGGAAATATTGTCATGGTCAACGGCCAGATAAACCCTGTCCTGCCGATAAGACCTGGACAGGTTCAGAGATGGAGAGTGGTGAACGCCAGCACTGCAAGGTTCTACAAGCTAAGCCTTGAGAAACACACGATGTATCTGATAGGGACCGATGGCGGGCTTCTCGATAAACCTTATCCATTATCAGATATTCTCCTTACGCCAGGGGAGAGGGTAGACCTTTTGATTAAGGCTGATCAGGGATCAGGAAATTATAGATTTCTCTCCATGCCCTATGACAGAGGAGGGAATGTGATACAGACCGTAACACTCATGACTGCTTCTTATAGCGGAAACTCTGTAAAGGACGAAATCCCTGCCTCAGTCAATCCCAATGCAAAAAAACTGAATATGGATACAGCTTCTCTTCGCAAGGCACAGATAGTTTTTTCCATGGGAATTAAAAAGGGGTTAATAAACAACAAGAGCTTCGGAGACGACCCTTTTGTTCACACATCGAAGGTCGGGACCTTTGAGTTATGGGAGATTCAAAATTTCAGCGGCATGGATCATCCGTTTCACCAGCATGTAAACCCGGCTCAGATAATTTCCATGAAAGGTGGAGAGAAGGGGTATGCATCTTTATATTCCAGTATCCCTGCATGGAAGGACACCATAAACGTACCCAAAGGCGGTTCTGTGACCATGCTCGTTCCTGTCAGGGACTTTTCAGGGAAGACCGTATTTCACTGTCATATCATTGAACACGGGGACTTGGGAATGATGGCGGTATGGGATATAGTCAAATAAATTTCTTTTCTGAGACGACAACAGGATCTTCTATTGATCCGGCAATAAATTGTTGAACTTAAGCTGCATATTTTACAGGCGCATGTTCAAAGTAGCTTTTTACACGCGCGGGTGATTTCTGTAGCTTGCGCATGTGACTGGTAGTCG
>JBDSIM010000160.1:0-7650 GCA_039917935.1 Cyclobacteriaceae bacterium
GACATTATACTATCTTGTCAAGGAATATGGGTTAAAACCATTGGTGGTAAGGTTCGATCATGGGTTTCTTCGACCGAACCTGGAAGAAAACACAAAACGGATGCAACGTGAGTTGGGTGTTGACTTCCACCATTTTACTCCAAATTGGAAAGTGGTTCAGAAAGTAATGCTACAAAGCTTTCTCGAAAAAGGTGATTTCTGCTGGCATTGTCATACTGGTATTTTTTCTTACCCAATGTGGGTGGCTATTCGATACAATATTCCATTGATTTTCTGGGGTGAGCCGTCTGCGGAGTATACTTCGTACTACAGTTATGAACAGGCAGAAGAAGTGGACGAAAAAAGATTTAATCGATTTGTCAATCTCGGAATCAACGCCTCCGATATGTATTTCCGTCTTGGAGGAACTGTTGACGAACGTGATTTAAAATCATATTCTTATCCCCCCCTGAAGGAATTAAGAAGGATTGGCTACCGATCAGTTTGCCTGGGGTCCTATATCCCATGGGATGTGAAGAAGCAAGTAGGTATTTTAAAAAGTGAAATGGGATGGAAAGGTGATCAGGTTGAAAATGTTCCGCCCGGATTCGATTATGAAAAAATCGAATGTTATATGCAGGGTGTGCGTGATTATATCAAGTATATTAAACGCGGATTTACACGCCCTACTCACCTTGCCTCTATCGATATCCGAAATCAAAGAATGACTCGTGAGGAAGGCCTTGACATGCTAAATGAATACGAGGGTAAGCGACCTCCAAGCCTGGATTTGTTTCTTAAGTTTGTTGGGATAACGGAAGAAGAATTCTTAAAAATTGCCATGAGTCATGGTGTCGCTCCACATAAGCATGATCCCGCAATGATCGTCCCCGGAAACAAACTACATGATTTTGATCTTTGGAGTAAAGATGGTGGAATGCCTCGGGCCGAAGCAGAAAAGCAGCTGGACCGCTGGAGAGAACAACATAGTGCTCACCAAAACCTCACGTAATTATGATCGGGATAGTTGATTATGGAATGGGCAATTTACTATCCGTTAAAAATGCTTTTGAATATTTGGGGGAGGACGTGAAAACCATTAGCGATCCTTCCGTTTTACAAGGCGTCGAAAAAATTGTATTACCCGGGGTGGGCGCATTTGGCGATTGTATTAAAAATCTGAAAGACAAAGGTTTTATAGCAGCTTTGAATTACCATGTGCTCGAAAAAAAAGTACCCATTATGGGAATCTGCCTGGGCATGCAAGTTATGAGCAAAGTAGGCCATGAGGGAGGTCATTTTGAAGGACTTGGCTGGTTTGATGCAGAGGTGATCAAATTGCATCCTTCTGATAAAAAATTACGGGTTCCTCATGTGGGGTGGACTGATATCGAATACAACAAGCAAAGCCCATTGTTTGCAGGACTGAATGGCACACCTGATTTCTATTTCGTTCACTCATATTATGTAAAATGTTCTGATGAAAAAGACATGGATGCATCCTATGACTTCGGTCATCAAGTAACTGCGTCCATTCGTAAAAACAATATTTTCGGAACTCAGTTCCATCCAGAAAAAAGCCAGGAGCACGGTTTAAGAATTTTGGAAAATTTTATTAACTGGAAGCCCTGATATGGCTAAAAGAAGACTGATTCCAAAACTTCAAATGAAGACCACTAGCAGTGGGACACGGGAAAGGATGGCCCTCGTCACCACCATAGGTTTTGAGAAGGTGATTGAGGTTGGTGAACCTATATCGCAAGCCAAAATATATGAGGCGCAGGCTGCCGATGAACTTGTGTTTTTGGATCTGGATGCTTACAACCATAATAAAGGAATACTTGTTGATGTAATCCGTTCTGCCGCTGAACAAATCTTTATTCCGTTTACCGTTGGGGGTGGCGTAAAGTCAATTGATGATTTCAGATTACTCCTTTCAAATGGTGCAGACAAGGTTTCCATTAATACTGTCGCCGTCGAAAATCCGTCACTTGTCACGTTGGCCTCTAAAATGTATGGGGCGCAATGTGTGGTAGTAAGCATCGATTACCGCAAAAATATGGATGGTACCAATTCGGTCTGGATCCGAGGTGGAAAAGAGAAAACAAATTTAGACCCCGTGGAATGGGCCATAGAGTGCGAACGCCTCGGAGCTGGAGAGATACTAATTACCTCAATTGACAGGGATGGTTCCCGAAAAGGCCTTGATATTGAGACGACCGCTAAGATAACAAGTGCACTTTCTATTCCTGTGATTACCTCCGGGGGCTGCGGATTATCGTCACACTTTATAGAGGGTTTTAAGGACGGCAATGCTGACGCAGTTTCAGCAGGTACTTTCTTTTGCTTCCAGGACCAAAATCCGATGCAAACCCGTGCTCATATTAAGAATGCAGGCATTCCCATTCGTATACATACATAAGAAAATTATCAATCATGAGTCATTTCACTTTTACTCCGTTTATTGAAGGAAAAAGTATCTATTTAAGAGAAGTCCGTGAGACCGATGTGAATGAACGATACTATGGATGGATGAATGACCAGGATATTACGCAATACCTTGAAACGCGTTTTTACCCTAACTCCCTAGCTAAAATCAGCGAATTTGTCAAAAGCAAAGACGGAGATCCAAACAATATTTTTCTGGCTATTGTCGATAAAGCCAAGGACCATCATATTGGAAATATCAAGCTTGGCCCTATAAATTGGATTCACCGGACTGCAGAAATTGGGATCTTATTGGGTGAAAAAAATGAATGGGGCAAAGGAATTGCCTCGGAGACTTTAAACCTTATTTCCGCTTATGCTTTTAAGAAATTAAACCTAAGAAAGCTTACCGCTGGCTGTTATGGTAACAACAAAGCCTCCGAAAAAGCATTTATCAAGGCGGGTTTTACTATTGAAGGAATTAGAAAAAGCCATTTCTTTTATGATGGCAACTATGTTGATTATGTTCTATTGGGACTATTAACCGATCAAAAAGTATGATAAAGTTTTTATCGGGATGTTTAGCTCCTCATTCAGAAAAGCAATGCGCGTAACGGCTATTACTCAGGCAAGATCAGGGTCTACACGCCTTCCGGAAAAAATTTTCCTTGAGGTTGGTGGCCAATCACTTCTTGAGATACACCTGTTAAGATTGAAACGTTCAAAGCGTATTGATCACATTATTGTAGCTACCACAACGAGGGAAGAGGATTTAAAGGTATGTGCGATCGCCAACAATCTTAAGCTGGCCAGTTTCAGAGGTTCAGAAAATGATGTGCTTGATCGCTTCTATCAGGCATGCAGGGATAAAGATACAGACTACATAATACGTATTACCTCTGATTGTCCATTGATTGATCCGGCCCTTATTGATTTGGTTGTCGACACTGCAATTGCGAAGGGGGTAGATTATTGTTCTAATGTTTTGATTGAAACTTTTCCTGACGGACAGGATATCGAAGTTTTTACATTCTCAGCAATGGAAAAGGCCTGGCAAGAAGCCACTTTACATTCTGATCGCGAACATGTGACACCCTACATCAGAAAAAATTGCAATTTCAATGGCGGTTCCATGTTTACCAGTTTAAATGTTAGCGCTGACACGGATTACGGTAATATACGTATGACCGTTGACGAAAAAGAGGATTTTGACGTGATCAAGAATCTCATTACTGAGTTAGGCATCGAAAAAACCTGGAAAGAATATGCGACGTTGATTCTTTCGAGCAGAAGCATTGGAACTAAAAATGCTCACATTAAGCGCAATGAAGGGTATCATAAATCTTTAAAAAAAGAAGAAAATGAGTGATCGTTATAAAAAATCCGAGGAGTACTTAACCCGTGCTTTGAAAACTATTCCCCTGGGATCCCAAACCTTTAGCAAAAGTAAAACTCAGCTTCCCATAGGGGTGTCCCCCTTTTTTGCAGCCAAAGCCAGTGGCGCAATGCTATGGGATGTTGACGGAAATCGATACATAGATTTTGTAAATAGTCTTGCTTCAATTACACTTGGTTACAACGACCCCGATGTAAATAAGGCGGTGATTGAGCAACTTCACAATGGAACCATTTATTCACTCTCGCATGAGCTCGAATTTCTTGTTGCAGAAAAAATCGTGGAAATGGTTCCCTGTGCAGAAATGGTTCGCTTTGGTAAAAATGGATCAGATGCCACTTCAGGAGCCATCAGACTCGCCCGCGCATATACCAAAAAAGATCATGTGCTTGTTTGTGGTTATCATGGATGGCAGGACTGGTATATCGGATCAACCACACGGGATCTGGGCGTTCCCTCGGCGGTAAAGTCATTAACCCATAAATTTTTTTACAATGACATTTTATCGCTCGAAAGTAAACTGAAAGAATTGAAAGGAAATGTTGCCGCAATTATTCTTGAACCCGTCAACGTAGTTCCGCCAACGAATAACTTTTTGGAGCAAGTAAAAGCCCTTGCTCATCAGCACGGAGCGGTGCTAATCTTTGATGAGACGATAACGGGTTTCCGGTATGCGAACGGTGGTGCCCAGGAATTTTTTAATGTAATTCCAGACCTGGCAACTTTCGGCAAGGGCCTGGCAAACGGTTATCCCGTATCAGCCATCGCAGGTAAGGCAGATATCATGAAACTTATGGAGGAAATATTTTTCTCCTTTACTTTTGGAGGAGAAACACTATCCCTTGCCGCGTCATTCGCTGTACTAAACAAACTTCAGCGTGAACCTGTTGTAGCCAAATTATTTTCCACCGGTGAAGAATTGATTCAACAACTTAACCGCCTTATTCGACACTATAATCTGGAGGGCATTTTCAGCGTTTCAGGTTATCCGGTTTGGTCATTCCTTGTCATTAAAGATACACCCCAATATAACGCATGGGAATTTAAAACGCTTTTACAACAAGAAATGTTTGAAAATGGGATTTTCATGATTGGAACGCATAACATAAGCTACGCCCATACCACTTCCCACATCAAAACTTTAATGGACGGTTATCGTTTATTTTTTGAAAAAGTAAAAATGGTAATTGAACATAATAACCTGAAGGATATGCTAAGATGCGAGCCTTTAAAACCGCTATTTAAAGTCAGATAAAATTGATTGTTAAAACCCCCGTTTATTTACGCGGCGATGGCAATAGTAAAATCGGTCTCGGTCATGTCCACCGGTTGATCGCCTTAAGCGAAATCCTGCAAAACGATTTTGACTGCACCTTTATCATGCGATCGCCATTGCCGGGTGTCAGAGAACTGATCCGAAAAGCTTCGATTCCTCTGTTAGAGATAGACGAAAACATTCCTTTTCAAAAAGAGCCGGAAGCATTGCTTAAATGGTTTAGCGGAAACGAAATTATCGTACTTGACGGGTACCCTTTTAATACTGATTACCAGAGTGCATTAAAAAAAAAGAATAGCCGGCTGGTATGCATTGATGATGTCCACCAGTTTCATTTTGTTTCTGACGTAGTGATCAACCCAGCCGGTGGCATAGATTCACAAGCCTATTCCTGCGAATTAACGACAAGGCTATTGATTGGCCCTTCCTTCGCCCTGTTAAAGAGGCCATTCAAAAAACGAACGAAAAAACGTCCTGATCAATCTGAAAACAAACTTTTGATTTGCATGGGTGGAGCCGATCCTAAGGATATTACATTTTCGACCCTAAAAGAGGGCTTAAAATTTAAGTTTTCAGCCTTTATAGTTATAATAGGAGAAGCTTATCCAAATAAAATATTGTTAGCTGAATTGATTAAAGAATCAGGAAAAAACGTTAAAATATTTCAAAATTTAAGTCCTGTAGAAATGGCCGAAATCATGGAAAAATGCCCTGTCGCTATCACTTCGGCTAGCGGCATCGCCTATGAATATCTAAGCGTCGGCGGAGAATTGTACGTGAAACAAACGGCCGACAATCAGCAGGATCTTTTTAACTATTTAATAAAATCACAATTGGCTTTTCCGGCCTATGAGTTTCGTGTCGACAATGAAAGGGTCCAACTGTCAAAAAACAAGCAAGGGAAGGTTTTTGATGGAGCTTCCGATGAGCGCCTATTGAAAATTTTTCATGGGTTGGAGATTAGCCTGAAGATCCTCGTACGAAAATGTGAAGAACGAGATCTCCTCACCCTTTACGCGTGGGCGAATGATCCTGAGCAAAGGAGTCAATCTTTTAGTACAGCTCAGATTTCACTGCACGACCATACAACCTGGTTTCTAAAGAAGTTTTCTGATCCAAAGTGTCTCCTTTATATTTTTGAGTATAATGAACAACCAATGGCTCAGGTGCGATTTGATATAAAAAATGAAGCTGTGATCAGCTATTCGCTGGCGCCAGAGTACAGGGGCAGGGGTTTAGGCCAAATAGTTCTGGCCCAATCCATGAAGCAGTTTATTACCGAGCACAAAACCCCCATAACGATTGTTGGTTTTGTGAAAATGAAAAATATAAGTTCGATGCGAATATTTGAAAACCTCGGTTTTTCAAAAAAAAACACATCTGATTATCCTGATTCATACCGTTTCGAATACCCAATATTATGAATAGAATTAAAGCAGGTGCTATGTTTATAGGCATTGAACATAAGCCCTTCATTATCGCCGAAATGTCAGGAAATCATAATCAATCACTGGAGCGTGCTCTGGCGATTGTTGATGCAGCGGCTGATGCCGGCGCACATGCTATTAAGTTGCAGACTTATACTGCGGATACAATGACCATTAAAGGTGCTTACACCATTACAGATAAAAACTCCCTATGGCATGGGAAGGAACTTCATGACTTGTACAAGCAGGCCTATACTCCGTGGGAATGGCATGAAGAAATTTTTAAAAGAGCGAAACTTAAGGGCATGATCGGTTTTAGTTCTCCCTTTGACAGCACGGCAGTAGATTTTCTGGAAAAACTCGACGTCGCCATCTATAAGATTGCTTCCTTTGAAAACACCGACCATTTGTTACTGAAAAAGATTGCGAAGACCAATAAGCCAATAATTATGTCGACGGGTGTCAGCACCATGGCCGATATTTACGAATCAGTGCAAGTCCTGAAAGAAAATGGATGTAAGGAACTTATACTGCTAAAATGCACCAGCACTTACCCGGCTACTCCGGGAGACACTAACATCGTCACCATTCCTCACATGAAGCAAAGTTTCGGATGTCAGGTCGGATTGTCGGATCATACGATGGGAATCGGTGTCGCTGTTGCTTCGGTTGCTTTAGGCGCTACTGTTATTGAAAAACATTTTACGCTGAGTCGCGCCGATGGCGGTGTGGATAGCGCTTTTTCCCTGGAGCCTGAAGAACTTAAATCATTGGTTGTGGAAACAGAGCGGGCCTGGCTTTCGCTAGGCAAAATCTCATACACTCCAACGGAAAAAGAAAAAAACTCAATGGCCTTCAAGCGTTCCTTATTTATCTCTAAACCAATAAAAAAAGGCGAAATAATTACCCCCGCGCACATCCGTTCCATCCGGCCATCCAACGGCTTGCATACACGCTATTACGATGCGGTTATTGGCAAAAAAGCCGCCCAGGATATTTTAGAAGGAACACCTCTTCACTTCGGGCTCATTGACCAATTGTAAAAATTAAATCATGACATCCTTTTGCTAGTAAAAATTCTAAAATCACCGCTTTTAAAATCCAGCTTTGTATTCACGGCAAGCAATGCCATTAATAGCTCAATC
>JBDSIM010000161.1:0-4625 GCA_039917935.1 Cyclobacteriaceae bacterium
ACGAACAATTAACAGCCCCCACTTTTGAAATCCAGAACCTGAAAAACGTCGAGGCTTCTATTAACTTTCGCACGGAGGCGCTTTTCAGCAGTACCGATTTCGGCGGGGTTCCAATCACCTACCAAACCGTTATCAGCAAAGCAACCCCCATTAATATAACTGACAACGTTATATTCGCAAATGAACATAAGACTGTCAGGATGGATACGCTTCCTGACATCAATAACCCCTTGCAATTCCCCAGTGATCCCCGTATTGATTCAACCCTCATCCGGCTTACAATAGCCTTACAAACCAACGACAATATTCCTTTTAATAATACTCCACCGGTAGAACCAGATTCCACGGGGGATTATACACCCAATTACCAGCCTATTCAGTTTACTTCCAATGATACCCTTGTCGCTGATTATGTTCTTTCATCTTATTACGCGTATGACGATGGCGTTGCGGAATATGCCGCAGGACTAATCGAATCCGGAAACCTCATTGCCTACCAATTTGAAATAGATACAACCTATTCACTGAAACAGGATACCCTCATTGGTTTTGATATTTATTTTCCACCTTACGGTTATAGTAGCGGTCAGCGTGTTGACTTTTTTATTTATCACGATAAGGAAGGGCTCCCGGGTGACGTGTGGTTGCCGATACGTTCCGTTTCAATTAAACGTTCAGGCAATAACCAGTTTCAGCGAATTCAGTTTCTTCCTGCGCTGCTCATAGATGAAAGCAAATTTTATATTGGCTGGAAGCAACCTTCTACCGGGGAAATTTTGGTTGGTCTGGACATGAGTAATGATACGTATGATAAAATATTTGTCAACACCAGTGAATCCTGGTATCAAAATGAGGATGTGAGAGGCAGTCTGATGATCAGACCTGTTTTTGGATCAGGTGTAGTCGATGCAAGTGTGGGGATCGAAGAAGAAGTTGCCCAGGCAGTATATCCCAATCCAAACCGTGGTAGTTTTTTTATTGATGGACACGTTGATGCGATTCAAATAAATTCCCTTACCGGGAAAAAAATAGAGTGTGCTATGCAGCCATCGGGCAATCGCACCGAGGTGCGAATAATAAACGACGCGCCTGGTTTATATATATTGCGATATAAACAGGATCATGTAATAAAGTCTAAAAAAATTCTGATTATCCGGTAATCAATTCAATCTGCAGGGGTGCGGGACTGAAACAAAGGATAAAAATAATCAACGCGATCCAACCCAGTATCACGCGGTTAGCGTCTAAAGGTTTTTCAATATCAGAGGGTGGATGTTCAATACCGATAAAACGTCCAAGAATAAAAGCGAAGAACAACCAGCCCTCGTAACCTTTGATTCCCGGGACGTAAACCATCAATGTAAACTGAAAGGCAAACATCAGTAATACATACATGACGGTATCTTGTACAGGTAAACGCAAACCTCTAAAAGCTAAAAAAAGAAAGAGTAGGTAGCACCCGATACCGATCAATAACTCTTGCTGCGGTAAAGCAGGATCAATGTATTGTAGTCCCAGTCCCGCATAGAACATGAGGGCAATAAAAGATGTCAGGGCAATCATCCGGTGTATTTTGAAGCCGAATAGCCCATAGATTACGTGTCCGCCGTCAAGTTGGCCAATGGGCAACAAATTTAAACACGTTACAAACAAGGCAATATAACATGCCATCAGCACGGGATAATGCATGATCTCGTGAGGATTAGGAATACGCGAAGGATCCGCTACTGTTTTTTCAAAAAACCAAAAAATTAAATTCGTGCCAATCTGGACATCGAATACAGGTTGATGTTTCTTGAGGTACTCCGGTGAATAGACGACATCGGCATAACCCGGGCCAAACTGCTCATATTCAGGATGAAACTGAAAAATATATTCTTGCGGGGGTAACGTTTTAAATCCATAGAAAAGAATAAACAACGCGACGATAAAACCGGCCAGCGGGCCGGCCACGCCGATGTCAAAATTCTGAACATTGGACTCGGGTTTTGATTTTAGCCGGATAACGGCCCCCATAGTACCAATATTAAAAAGAAGAAACGGTATTGGAGGGATAGGAATATAATACGGTAGTGACGCCTTCACTTTGTGGAACATCGCCACAAAATAATGGCCGAACTCGTGCACGGTTAAGATTAATAATAATGGTATCGAGAATTGCAAGCCCTGAGAAAAATCCTGCCAGTTGTAATCGGGCATAAAAACCGACCTGCCGGATAACCACTGAGTGCCGGCGAGGGTAGTGGTAATAAATGTCGTGACGAATAACCCAACCTGAAAAAGAATTTGTTTGTGTTCACTACGCATGAAAATAGTCCAGAATCAGGTTAGGAGAGGTTACGTGAATAGTTTTTATGCCCACAGATTTTGCGCCTTCAATATTCAGTGCATTGTCATCCAGAAATAGCGTTTGCTCAGGCACAAGGTGATTTTCTTCGATTACTTCTTCGAAAATATCGGCATCGGGTTTTCTTTTGTGCATGAGATGGGAGTAATAGGCCTTATCGAAATAAGTATCCAGTTTTTTTGCCCCGTGAATTCCAGGTAACATCACCTCATTAATATGGCGAAGGTGGATGGCATTTGTATTGCTCAACAGAAAAACCTGAAAGTCATTTTTCAACCGCATCAATAAATCTAACTTTATAGTGGGTATGCCGCGGAGCATGGCATTCCAACACCGGTCTATTGTTTGGTCATCAACGGAAATACCATACGTTTGTCTTACAAAATCACGGAAAGCGGCGTCGTCAATGGAGCCTTTTTCATAGTCTTCGAAGCCCTTCGTTGTATCGTAAATTCGCTGCGTATTTTTCTTATCAATTTTAGAAATACCGGCAAAGGCTTCCATGGTATGGTCTATTGACAGGTCCAGGATGACACCGCCGAGGTCAAAAATTAAATTTTTAATAGATGGAACCAGCATAGAAATGGATATTGCGTATTCAGCGTCAAATATGTAACATTGCACCTCATTTTCAAACCGGAAGTATTGAACGCTGTTTGAAAAGGGCCCATAGCTCAGCTGGTTAGAGCATCAGACTCATAATCTGAGGGTCGCAGGATCGTTCCCTGCTGGGCCCACAAAACATAAGGGACGCTGATGAGCGTCTCTTATTAATCTAAAGTAATTGTCTTTTATCCTCTTCCCTAAACCTTGTAAGGAAATTAATTTCTTCTTCTTTATAGGGGGTGCCGTCTGCGTGAAAAATGTCATGAAACCACAAGTTAGGTTCTCCATCATAGCTTACTGACCAGGAGTCCCAGGCATAGTTGGTTTGGGTTTTTCCGGCAACAAGTCCCCAATTATAGCCACCGACCTGATGCTTCTTAAAGACGGGCAGAATACTTTCAAAAGTATTATTGAATCCACGAGCCATATACTCCGTACAAAGGATTGGCCGGTTAAAGCGTTGAAGTATAATGATCCTCCGCTCCATCTCCTCCGGCGATTCATAATTATGGAAAGTAATGATATCAGAATTGTCCAGCATGAAACGGTCGAGTGGTTTTATTTTCAAATCACACCACTCCCCTATCCATACCCCCGCGGTGAGGGGTTGAGAAGGGTTTATCTCACGGGCCCATTGAAATGTCTTTTTTAGCAAGGCGAGGCTTAAGTCCGCTTTATTGGCGGGTTCATACACGCCGTAAGAGGTATTGTTTGTATTGCAAGGTTCATTAAAAAGGTCCCAGACATGTATACGATTATCATTCGCAAAATGGCTGATCACGCCTTTAACATAGCCTTCAAGGGAATCATGATTTTTAAGATCTTTTAAAATTTCCAGTCCCGGGCTCTGCAACCAACCAGAATTATGCACTCCCATTTTATATTCACGCTTCCCTTTTTCTGGAAAAGGATTCCATACACTATCAAATAAAACGAACATCACGCCAATATGATGACGCTTAGCAATAGAAAGAAAAGTTTCCATTCTTGCCAGAAGCCCGGGGCCGTCATGCTCCCATAAGAGGTTGTGTAAAAAAACGCGGATGGTATTAAAACCCAGGTCTGCCGCCCAGCTTAATTCCCGGTCAATGGTGGTGGGGTCAAAGGTTTCTGGTTCCCACATTTCCAATTGATTGACGGCGGTAGAGGGAGCATAGTTGCAACCTAATAAAGACCCTTCCTTACTATACCAATCAGAAATTCTTTTTTCAGTCCACCGCATATCTGCCTGCGCAGGGATACCGCTTGCCTTATTGTCCTTCATATATTTTTCTGGAATTTTTTGGGGAAGACGAAACCTCTTTGCAACCGGGAAGATCAATTTGAAATCGGTCCTTGCGAAAGAACATCTCAACAGGTTTGGTTAGTATCAGGTTCAAAAGTGTTCGGGAAAATTTTTCATTACACCTTTCATCAATGAAATTCCCGCTGAACAAAAATCACCATTTAATGTCACGCCATTTTACAATCGCCATCCAAAATGCGAAAATGTAAGTTTTAGGTTCACAATCAAAAAAAAGCGCGTCCCGAAAAATAAAAATTCAGAATTTTTTCCCCTTCGTGACAGCGCGTTGAATATAAGCGTCACAGCAGCAATACGTTGTAAATCAAGCGGCTATACCTGATCTATTTAAAAAAGGGAGGTTAACGTTAGAAAGCCGGCAGTCTGTAT
>JBDSIM010000162.1:0-17716 GCA_039917935.1 Cyclobacteriaceae bacterium
GGAATACATTTTTGTTGAATTTCCGTGGGCTTTTCAAATCCCGCATCAGCTATTGCACTCAATAACTGTTTATTGAGATTAAAGAATTCGAATGAAGAAATTGCTGACACTTTGCATTATTTTTACAGAAATGAAAACTACACTGATTGTTAATGCAAATATAGTCAATGAAGGCAAGGTCTTCGAGGGCGATGTGCTGATCAAAGGTCAGTTTATTGAAAGCATTGGAAAAGACCTTTCATCGCTGCCGGCCGATAAAGCGATTGATGCACAAGGCAAATACCTTTTGCCCGGTGTAATTGATGATCAGGTACATTTTAGGGAACCAGGGCTTACGCACAAAGGAACCATCTATACTGAATCCCGGTCCGCGGTCGCCGGCGGTATTACCAGTTTTATGGAAATGCCCAATACTTTTCCTCCCGTCTTTACAAGAAGCTTACTGGAGGATAAGTATCAGATTGCCTCCCGTGATTCTCTTGCCAATTATTCATTTTTCATGGGAGCATCAAACGACAATCTTGATGAGGTTATGAAATTGGATATCACAAAAGTTTGTGGCCTTAAAATTTTTATGGGATCCTCCACCGGAAACCTTCTCGTGAATGATGAGAAGACCCTTGAAGGTTTTTTTTCCAGATTTCCCTCCCTGATTGCCACTCACTGCGAAGATGAAGAAACGATTCTGCGCAATTCCGCTTTATATAAAGAAAAATACGGTGAAGAAATTTCTATAAAATTCCATCCGCTCATCCGGAGCGAGGAAGCGTGTTACTTATCTTCATCGTTCGCGGTAAGAATGGCACGCAAGCACGGAACAAAACTACATATACTTCATATTTCTACTGAAAAAGAAATTGCGTTGTTCGATCATTCCATTCCTTTGGAAAGAAAACGCGTTACCGCTGAAGCGTGTATCCATCATTTATTTTTCAATGATTCAGATTATGAACGCCTGGGTACTCACATTAAATGGAATCCATCCATCAAAACCCGAAACGACCAGGACGCAATATTTCGTGCCATACTGAATGATTCCATTGATGTTGTTGCCACAGATCATGCGCCACATACTTTAAGCGAAAAAAATAATAGTTATTTTAAAGCCCCGTCAGGCGGTCCATTGGTTCAACATAGTTTGGTGGCGATGCTTGAATTCTTCCATTCCGGTAAAATAAAACTTGAAAAAATAGCACAGAAAATGTCGCACAACCCTGCGGTGCTTTTTGAAATCGCCAAAAGAGGATTTATTCGCGAAGGATATTATGCCGACCTGGTGCTGGTTGACCTTGACGATCCATGGGTAGTGGATAAAACAAATATCTTGTCAAAATGTGGATGGTCGCCATTTGAAGGATTAACTTTTAAGTCAAAAGTAACCGACACATTTGTTTCTGGACACCTGGCTTTTTCTAATGGATCATTCGATGAAAGCGTGAAGGGAGAGCGACTGTACTTCAACAGGAACTAAAAAAACCGCGATTTTTGTTATTTGAGGCGGACTACCTAACTTGCGGACCTTATACGGTGGATGTAGCTCAGTTGGTTAGAGCATCAGATTGTGATTCTGAGGGTCGCGGGTTCGAGCCCCGTCTTTCACCCCCCCCCTTGAATTTAAGACCCTATCGTTATTTCCATAGGGTTTTTTTATTTGTGCTTATGGTGTGTTGGTTCAAACCAACACACCATAAGCACAAATAAGAATTTATTATGGCCACAATTCCTTTCTCAACCGAAAAAGGCGACGAAATATCACGAATTAATAATGGATTTTCCGCACACTTCATCCTCGCAAAATTAGACCAGAAAATTTCGGATTTCCTGCCGGAAAATCGTAAATCACTATTGCATAAATATATAATATGGACCAGCGAACCATTAATCTGTTCGATGAATATACCCACAAGCCACTCACAAGGGAAGATTTTATTCAAAGGCTGGTAATGCTTACGGGAAGTACCGCCGCGGCCCTGGCTTTGCTTCCATTGCTTGAAGTCAATTATGCTAAAGCGGAAACCCTTCCTAAACAAGATGATCGGATTGAAACCGAAATCATAACCTACGACGGGGATGATTCCACTATGAAAGGATATCTGGCCAAGCCTAAAGGGGGTAACAATCTGCGAGCGGTCGTGGTCATTCATGAGAACCGGGGTTTGAATCCACATATTGAAGATGTCACAAGGAGAATGGCTTTGGCCGGGTTTATGGCACTTAGTCCTGATGCGCTTTCTCCACAGGGAGATACACCTGAAGATGGTGAACAGGCCCGAGGCATGGTTCAGCAACTAGACCCCGTAAAGACAATCAACAATTTTGCAAGGGCTTTTACGTATCTTAAATCAAAGGAGGTGCCATGGCAAACAATCTAGCTGTGCATGTTCCTGATTTATTGGTGGCTGTACCTTTCTATGGCAGACAACCGTCATTGGAAGACGTCCCCCAAAATTAAGGCGACGCTTCAATTGCATTATGCGGGAATGGATGAACGTGTTAATGAAGGGATAGCTGGGTATGAAGAGGCGTTAAAAAAGGCAGGGGTGAAATACGAACAATTTCTGTATGAAGGAGCGCAACACGCCTTTTACAATGACACGGCTCCTTCCCGACACAATGAGGATGCTGCAAAAAAGGCATGGCAAAGGGCGGTGGATCTTTTCAATAAAAAGTTAAAATAGTTAAGTCGGTGTGGCCCAATTTTTTCTATAAGTTTATGTATGATTTCGTGGGGAGATTTTAACAGACTTTCGCTTTCCAAAAAGATTAACCTTCTCTATGAGAATGGCACCTTCGTCATGGCCATCCGGTATTATGGATATAAGGTCAATTTATATTTATTAGGAAACATTTATCTGGAAGTTTTTGTAAATCACAAGCAATCATGCATCGAAAAAATTCAACAGCTCGACATGAACCATTCACGCATGAAATTTTATTCTGATCAGATTAAACTTCCGGATCTGATATAAACACAATAAAAAAAACCCAGAACTCCCGGGGTTTTTTTACTATAGCTTTTTGCTTTCTACTTTAAGCTTTTTGCTTTTCTTAGGCTGTTGCAGCGGTCGTCGTCTCTTCGAATTTTTGGGAAATTCTCAAGACTACATTCTTCTTCGCTTTATAACCGCAATAACCGCATTGATAATGTTTCATTAACTGACCTTCTTCATCAGGAGCCGGATGTTTGATGATCTCCTCCTTAACAATTTTGAAGGTCTGGTAATTACACTCAGGACACTGAATCGCATGTAGATGACCGGAATATTTTTCAATCTTTACATAACCTGTTTCCAGATCTTTCCAAACATCGTAATCGATAGAAAAAACATTCTCTTCAGCCTGCATACCCTCGTCCAGGTAAGAGTCTTCTTCGTCTTCGCTCAGAAGCTTCATTGGTTTGCCGGTTTTCGGAGAAATCCGGGCACTGTAACGCAAAGCCTTTAATCTTTTTTCAATGTAGAATGGATAATAAAATTTCAACAGGTTCTGAACGATAAGTGCTACGATCATTCCCATTGAAACCGTAGTAAATACGCGAACGAAAATCCAAAGGGGGCTCAATTCTGAGACATTTGAATTTGCAAAAAAGCAACATCCAATGATCAGGATAATAGAAGCCACCCAGAAGGTCATTATCTCACTTCGATTAATAAAGTCGTACTTGACTTTAGCATCGTTTATCGTGGCAAGCCTGATTATGTGACCAATTACGATCAACACGGCAATCGCCCAAGCTCCGTAGGCGATATTTTTTGCCATTGCATTCCAAGGTGCGTATTGTTCTGCCATGGTTATCGGTTAGTTTTTATTTATTCCACTTTAACAAATATAAAGGGCTATTTTAACTTAACCTACATTTAGGGGTAGGAATATTCGGTAAAACGCCCTCTAATTTAAACTTCTTTATTATCAAATCAAAACTGCAGATCCTGCTCACTAAAACATGATAACAAGAAGAACTTAATACGGTCAAACCGTTAAGAGGTAACCTGGCATTGTCCGACAAATTTTTCAATTTTTTCCAGACAAACATTTTCTTCTTCAAACATTCCCATATGGGCAACATTCTGGAGAATAGTGACTTCAGCAAGGCGGTTGTTAAGTGCTTGCTGTTTAACAGACTCAGGTGAAATGCCCTGATCTTTTTCACCTGACAGAAAAAATATTGGCCTGGGGAATCTATTCAACACACCCGTTCGGTCTTTTCTGTCTCGCATAGCTTTTGTATAACCAGCCACCGCATCTTTTGATGATCTAACAGCGATCTTTTTTACATGCGCAATCGAACTGTGTTTGGGGTCGGCGTAAAGCTGACCAATAAAATTTGAGGTAAAAGCTTCAACGCCTTTTTTATCAATCAATTCAAGTACTTTATTTCTGGAATCTTTTTTTTCTTGGGAATCAGCCACTGCCGTGGAATGGAACAGACACATTCCAGCCATTAGGTCCAGATCCTCTTCCGCTATGGCGAGGGCAACATATCCTCCCAGGGAGTGCCCTACTATTACGGGCTTGTAATAGTTTTTATCCTTTATCCATGCATACACCGTCTTTGCGACGTCTTCCAAAGAAAAACCATTCGGAAGCGCAGGGCTCTCTCCAAAACCCGGCAAGTCCACCGTAACAACCTGCACTGATGCGCTTAATTTTTTCGCAAAATTATTCCAAACTTCATGATTCATAGGGAACCCATGAATCAATATCACCGTTGGTCCGCTCCCTTGTTGACGGTAATATATAGGATCCATCATAGCGTGCGGGAAACGGACTCCAGCATTTCGATAACCGATTTTTCAATGCCTTCCTGGTCAAAACCGCATTCGCGATGGAGTTCCGATTGATCTCCGTGCTCAATAATCCCATCAGGGATCCCCAAACGTCTGATTTCTGTGCTATAATTATGGTCTGACATGAATTCGATGACAGCGCTTCCAAATCCCCCTTGAATGCAGCCGTCTTCGATGGTAATTACTTTTTTGTAAGACGAAAATACCTCGTGTAGAATTTCCTCATCAAGGGGTTTTACGAAACGCATATCATAATGTGCAATTTCAATGTTCTTCTTGGCTAAGTTGTTACAAACTTCTACAGCATAGTTGCCGATGTGTCCTATAGTCAATAATGCAATTTCTTCACCTTCCCTTATTTTTCGGCCCTTGCCGATTTTAATTTCTTCCATGGGCGTCCGCCAGTTTGCCATGACTCCCTGCCCACGTGGGTACCGAATGGAAAAAGCCTTTTCCCTTCTCGGCAGCTGCGCCGTGTACATCAGGTTTCGGAGTTCGGATTCATTCATCGGCGCTGACACAATCATATTTGGTATACACCTGAAAAAGGCAATATCATAAGCACCGTGATGGGTTGGTCCGTCGGCGCCGGCAAAACCCGCTCTATCGAGACAAAAGTTTACAGGTAGATTCTGGATGCAGACATCGTGAATTACCTGATCATAAGCACGCTGCATGAAGGAACTGTATATGTTGCAAAACGGAATTAAACCTTGTGTAGCCAGACCTGCAGAAAAGGTTACGGCGTGTTGTTCAGCGATACCCACATCAAAAGCGCGATCGGGCATTTCACGCATCATGATATTGAGCGAAGAGCCCGAAGGCATGGCAGGCGTGATGCCAATGATTTTCTCATTGGCTTTGGCCAATTCAACTAAGGTATGGCCAAAAACATCCTGGTATTTTGGTGCCTGTGGTTTTTCAAAAACCTTTTTATAAATCTCCCCGGAAATTTTATCGAAGGTGCCAGGTGCGTGCCAGGTAGTTGCGTTCCCTTTTTCGGCCGGGCCATATCCCTTACCTTTCACCGTAACACAATGGAGGATTTTAGGACCCTTTATGTTTTTCAGGTCGTTCAGTATAGTAATCAGGTGGTCTACATCATGTCCGTCAACAGGGCCAAAATATCGGAGGTTTAAGGATTCAAAGAAATTACTTTGACTGAGCAAAGTTGACTTGATACCGGTTTCAAGTTTTGAAACAATTTCCTGCGCACTCTTCCCAAAATTTGAAAGTTTGCCCAGCAGTTTCCATACATCATCCTTAATTTTATTGTAGGTGCGGGAAGTGGTAATGTCCGTCAAATAATCCTTCAAAGCCCCTACGTTAGGATCAATTGACATACAATTGTCATTGAGAATTATCAAAAGGTTGGTGTCAGAAACCCCGGCATGGTTCATGGCTTCAAAAGCCATTCCCCCTGTCATGGCACCATCGCCGATGATGGCAATATGTTGCCGGTCGTGAGTTTTCAGGTATTTTGAAGCGGACGCCATACCAAGGGCTGCCGATACAGAGGTTGATGAATGGCCTACCCCAAATGTATCATACATACTCTCCCCTCTTTTTGGGAACCCGGATAATCCTCCGTAGAGCCGGTTAGTATGAAAATCGTCCCTCCGCCCGGTTAAAATTTTATGGCCATAAGCCTGATGACCAACATCCCAAACAAGTTGATCATATGGGGTGTTAAAAACATAATGCAGCGCAATGGTGAGCTCAACAACCCCTAAACTAGCACCAAAATGGCCCCCGTATACGGAGACATTATCAATAATAAATTGACGCAACTCTTCGCTTAACTGCACCAGTTGAACCGGATCGAGCTTTTTCAGATCATCTGGTGAGTCGATTTGCGCCAAAAGTTTACCCGGTGTTATGAGCATTGTCAATTCTTAATAGTCTTAAAACATGGATTGAAGATAAGTGTTTCCGCAAACAATCATATCCGGTAAACAAAATTACTTATTTCCTGATTCATAAGGATTTTGGAGGATTATAAATAAATTTGTGCCTGTATGATTACACAAGAAAGTTTTGAAATCAAGCTTCCGCTCTTCGAGGGTCCCTTTGATCTCCTCTTATTTTTCATTGAAAGGGATGAACTGGATATTTATGATATTCCCATAGCCACAATCGCTCAGGATTTTCTGGAATATGTCCATCATATGGAAAATTTGAATGTGGAGGTGGCCAGTGAGTTCATATTGGTGGCGGCAACCCTGATGCGGATTAAATCCAAAATGCTGCTGCCCCGGCCGCAACTGGATGAACTGGGAAACGAAATTGATCCCCGTGAGGAATTAGTAAAACACCTGCTGGAATATAAAAAGTATAAATCAGTGGTGGATACTTTCCATAAAATGGAAGAGACCGAGCTGATGAAAGAGAAGCGCGGAAATATCATCAAGGAGTTAAAGGCCTTAGCGGAAACCACCAACGTCGAAGCGGAACTTCAGGATGTTACCATCTATAAATTGATGACGGTGTTTGAAAAGGTAATGAAACGATTCGAAGCCGAAAAAAACAGACCCGTACATCAGGTCATTCAATATCCTTACACCATCGAAAATCAAAAAAAATATGTATTTGAGGAGTTACTGAAAAAGGAGCGCTTGTCTTTCGCAGAGTTACTGGAAGCATTCCCCACACGCATAGGGGTCATCTTTAACTTCCTGGCCATCCTGGAAATGTTGGCCCTGCAGGAAATCACCATTCAGATAGGTGATGGCTTTAATAATTTTTGGGTTACGAAAGCCCAGACTTCTGAAATTAAAACAGAATCCTAAACGTAAAGATCATTCCTATTGGCTTCGGCTACTTCCTTAAAAAAGATCGCCACTTTTTCAGTTACAGCTTTAAAATATCTCGCCCCCTTTTCCGGCGTTGCTTTGCGGGGATCACCTACACCGGTGTCTTTGGTAACCTGGAGCCATTTTCTTTCAGCCCAGGCCCACCCTTCTCGTATACCGGTCATTCTGAATTTTTTTGACGAACCGTCACCCGCTTCTGACAGAGGCCTGACTAATTCTGGCGTTAAGTGCATGATCACACTGGTTTCCATTTCCCCTGCATGGTCATCCTTGTTTTCGAAATAGCTTTTCTGATCAACGGACTGGTACCAGTTGCACGAGCTTAAAAACATTTTAGGGAATTGAAGGCCAAGCTCCCGTATCATCGTTTTAAAATCGTTGCCACCATGACTGTTCAAAATGATAAGCTTATAAATTCCCTGTCTGTTAAGGACAACAACGATATCTCTTATAATGGCAAGCTGTGTACTTGGGTTCATATTGATATCGAGTTTGACATCAAACTGCCCGGTATTTACGCCAAAAGGAATAGCGGGTAACACGGTGACTTTTGACCCTGCTTCCCAGGCAATGCGGGCAGCCTCGGCAGCCACTTCTTCCGCCTCAATGATGTCAGTTCCATAAGGTAAATGATAGTTATGCGCTTCAGTCGCTCCCCAGGGTAAAATAGCAACTTCATAGTCGGTTTCCTGAATGGTCTTCCAATTGTTTTCAGCTAATATGTAAGGTCTCATCGGCGCGATCGGTAACTGCAATATTAGTAAAAATTTCAGCTGACGTACCAGTGGCTCATGAAAGGTGTCGGGGAGAAGACGGTAAGTGAATTAGTATATATACATAATTGATTTGTCCAGCCTGGCGGCAGTCTGTAACTTAAACGGTTTATGACAGGAGATAAAAAATAGACTATTGACATCCATGACGATCTTGTTGGGCTTCCTGTAGTAAGACGACTATTTTATTAGAGGCTATTCAGGGATGCCTATTAAATATTGTTTGTTTTTTTTAACCGTGAGTTTGTCATCGCGAAGCCACGGGTTGTGTCTTTTGATAAGTTTATAATTTGTGTCATGTTGCCTGGCAAAAGTCACCAGATCTTTAATCGTCTCATCCACTTTAATATATTCAAGCGTTTCCTGCTGAAAAAGATGTTTGGGATTTACCCTGAACCCATACTTTAACGGGTTTTCTACAATTTCTTTTATCGCGAGGATCCTGAAAACATAGCGGGAAGTTTCTTCATTTAAAAAAAGATCATAGTAAGTTTTTACCTGCTGATTTTCAATGGCGCGCTCAATCCCACCCATGCCACGATTATAGGAGGCAGCAACCAGCGTCCAGCTGCCGAACTTACGGTGGGCTTGTTTCAAATATTTACACGCGGCCTCAGTAGCTTTTAATGGATCATAACGCTCGTCAACCTCGTTTGTAATTTCCAACCCATACTCTTTTCCGGATTCTTTTAGTATTTGCCAATAGCCGACAGCATTTTTAGGGGAGATGTCATTTAAGAGGTTGCTTTCAATTAAGGGGAGATATTTGAAGTCCTCCGGGACATCATTTCTTTTGAGAATCTTTTCAATCTGGGGGAGCCAGCGGTTGGCACGTTTAATTAGAAAAAGTGTGTTGCTGTGGAAGTACGTATTGATCTGCAGTTCTTTGTCAAGGCGCTCACGCACATCGGGGATATTTATGGGAACCTGCTCTCCGGCAAAATTTAAATTTTCAGGAACGTCCAAAGAAATTGCGGGAAAAGGAGCATCCTCTACGACGTATTTCATTTCCGCAACATGCTCATCTGAAATGGTACTTTGCCTTGACAAATGACGCTGCTCATTGAAGGATATATATCCAAACAGGATTAACAGGACTGCAACGGCAATAAAACTGGAAAAATTTTTCATTAAAAATTCGGTGACAAAAGGTATTTTGAATAGAAATCATCAATTACTTTGACAGCATCTTCAGGAGTATCCACTACCGAAAACAAATTCATATCCTGAGGGCTCACCATTTTTTCGGTGATCAATACTTTTTTTATCCAATCGACCAGTCCTTTCCAATATTGTTTACCCACCATCACAATAGGGAACCGGCCAATTTTTTTTGTCTGGATAAGGGTTAGCGCTTCTGTCAGTTCATCGAGCGTGCCAAACCCTCCGGGCATGACAATAAAACCCTGCGAATATTTCATGAACATCACCTTTCGGACAAAAAAATAGTCAAAAGTAATCAGTTTATCTTTGTCGATGTAAATATTTCCCTGCTGCTCGAAAGGCAAAAATATGTTTAATCCAACGGACTTGCCACCGGCGCGGTGCGCGCCTTTGTTGCCAGCCTCCATAATGCCAGGGCCGCCTCCAGTGATCACGCCATAACCATGCTGAACCAGTTTGTACGCCATCTCTTCGGCCATTTTGTAGTAAGGGTGAGAAGGTTTTGTTCTTGCAGAACCGAAAATGGTTACGCAAGGCCCGATCTTGGCTAACTTTTCCATACCTTCGACAAACTCCGAGATCACTTTGAAAATCATCCAGCTATTGGCACCCTTTATTTCCGCCCAGTCTTTATCTTTAAATGCGGTGCGTATGAGATTCTCTTCCTCCAGTGCCTTTTTCAAAAGGTCGTCATCTACCTTTTTCTTTTTTGTTTTCATGGATTATCTTGTCTTTCGAAATATACAAATGATGCAACGAAAAGCGCCTCTTTCATTGAGTCTGTTTCTGGCAGCAACGATTCTGATTACGGGCTGTCAATCTTCAAAAGAAAATCAAGCCAGTACGACCAATTTGGCTGGAGATACTACATGGGCAATATTACCATTTATAAAAGTGGATAGTGTCAATCCTGTTTTACAGGCGGGAGACCGTGTGTTTATTTGCCCGATTCTGAAAACAAAGGTGAAGTGGGAAGAAAAGGACGTGTTCAATCCTGCAGCTGTGGTAAAAGATGGCAAGGTTTATTTGTTATACCGTGCGGAAGACAAAATAGGAAAGTACGCGGGCACCTCCCGCTTGGGCCTTGCCGTAAGCGAGGATGGTCTTCACTTCTCTAAGATGGACGAGCCGGTTTTTTATCCTGACAACGACAGCCTGAAAATATATGAATGGGAGGGTGGAGTGGAAGATCCTCGTCTTGTGATTAGTGATGACGGAACATACATAATGACTTACACTTCCTACGACGGGAAAATCGCCCGTTTGCTGCTGGCCACCTCACAGGATCTTGTTCATTGGACTAAGCATGGCACCGTATTGAATGGGAAGTACAAGGATGCGTGGAGTAAATCCGGAGCGATTGTTGCCAGGCACGAAGGATCAAAAATTATTGCCCAAAAGATCAATGGAAAATACTGGATGTATTTTGGAGATACCGATTTGTTTATGGCCACCTCGGAAGATTTACTGCATTGGATCCCACTGGAAGAAAATGGAAAACTCAAATCTGTGTTACAACCGCGTAACAAATACTTTGACAGCAGATTGGTCGAAAGCGGTCCGTTTGCCCTTGTTAACGACAACGGAATTCTTCTTATTTATAACGGCATGAATCATGATGATACCGGCGACCCTGCTTTTGCAAAAGGAGCCTATTGCGCTGGCCAGGCATTGTACGCTAAAAATGATCCGACCAAACTGATTAACCGGCTTGAACATCCTTTCATGAAACCTGATAAGCCGTATGAAATATCGGGTCAGGTGAATCAGGTTTGTTTTCTGGAGGGTATGGTTCCTTTTAAGGACAAATGGTTTCTGTATTATGGCACGGCAGATTCAAAGATCGCAGTGGCTGTGAATAATAGTTTATTCTAACACTAAACTAATCAGCTCCTCCTTTACATTCCAGTCTCTTGCAAGCCTCAGCATCGCAGTAGCCTCCATTTCTGTTACGTATCCTTTTAAGTTGTTGGCTTCCCAAACCATGGTGATTAATTGAACACGTTTATTTTTAGGATAGTCTCCGATAATCAGGTTGAGATAATCCCGCGCCCTGTCAAATGCTGTGATGTAATCTTGTGCGATAAAGTCCAGGGCCCACGCATGTTCACGGTGGGCGTCCATTAATTGAGAGGTCATTTCCAGATCGCCCTTTTCATCTTCATCCAAACCGTGGTAATGAAATATCACGGTTTTCAAAAGCATAAAGACTTTCTTTTCGGATGAATCCATTGTGCTTTCGTTCATGCACGAAAATTACGTAAAGCGCCCGACAAACCCATAATTCTATTTTATTAAAAACAAATCGGAAGAGATTTTATCAGCCAGCAGTCTGCCATGTTCTGTCAGGATGAGAAATTTATTTTGCATTGTTATAAGTTTGTGGGTTTTTAATACATCAATATAACCGCCGTGCAAGGTGAGCAGATCGTATCCAAAATCTTTCTTCAGCTTTTCAACATTACAGCCCTGACCTGTTCTTAATGTCGTAAGAATATATTCATTGATGTGGTCCTCTTCCGTGAGAATTTCCATTTCGCAAGGAATAATTTTTCCTTTCAGCGATCGAACATATTGAAAGTTGTTCCGGACATTGTGTTGTCTGGTAGTTTGATTATAAGAGTGTGCACTGGGCCCTATTCCCAAATACTCATCACCTTTCCAATAACTGCTATTATGCCGCGATTCGAAGTCAGGTCTGGCAAAGTTTGAAATTTCATATTGATCATAGCCAGCGTTCCGCATAACTTCCATGAGTATTTCCAATTGCTCCGCAGCCAAAGATTCATCCACTGATGATAGCTTTCCTTTAGCCAGCAAGTTCCCGAAAACTGTTTTCTCTTCAATCGTCAGGGAATATGCCGATATATGTTCGGGGTTGAATGCTATTGCCTGGGCGATATCTTTTCGCCATGCGTTGCTGGATAAACCCGGTATGGCATAGATCAAATCGATACTGATATTTCTGAACCCGGCTTGTCGTGCCAGTTCCACAGAGCGAATCGCAATTTCTCCGGTATGAAGCCGGTTTAGGTATCGCAGTATTTTGTCGTCGAAAGACTGAATGCCGATGCTCAGCCGGTTTATTCCAACGTCCTTGAATCCTGTTAAGTGTTCCAAAGACATATCATCCGGGTTAGCTTCCAGAGTTATTTCAACATTCTCGGCGACTTGATAGACATTATGGATGACCTCAAGAAGGTAACTTAATTCACTTTGATCCAGAAGGGACGGCGTTCCACCTCCGAAATAAATAGTATCCACTCCTTTACTCCTGAGGTAATTACGTTGCAAAACAATTTCTTCACCCATGGCGTGCACAAGAGCTGTTTTGAGGTCGGTATTTGTGGAGAAATGAAAATCACAATAGTGGCAAGCCTGTGCGCAAAAAGGGATATGAAGATAAATTCCTGCCATATGCAATGCAAACTTACGTTCATTTCTGTATTGCCTCCAATTCTTCTACTTTTGCCAGATGTTGCGATTCGTTTTTTTGATTTCTACTACCCTCCTATGCTCAAACCTGTTTGCTCAGGAAAAATTCACCATTAAACAAGATTTGCGAAGTGAGTGGATGACGTATGAAGACGGCGGGTACAAGCCTCTGGGAAATGTAGTAGTGAATGGCCGCAATACAATTTATTTTCAATTGGCCCCCGAACGATACCCAGGGAGCTATCTTAGATTGCAATCGGGCAATCCTTTTTTCCTTTTTATGAATGGAAAGGTAATGGGAGAATACAGGGGAACGGTGGCTTTTAACCTTGACAGCTTAACAAGGGTAGTTCCAGGCAGCTTATATTCTTTAGCCCTTCATCAACGCAATATTAATGAACGAGATCTGAGATCGGAAATTCTGGGCCGCCAGCCCACGGTCAGGCGCGCTTCCTCAATGGATACCAAACCGAATTCCTATTTTCGTGATTTTGTCGTTGCTTCTGGTTTGGTGATTATTATATTATTTCTTTTCACCCTTCGATTGAATCCAAAACTTGCGGGAGACTATTTTTCTGTCGCTCGGATTTTTTCGGCGAGGGAAGCGGAGGATACGCAGTCCAGTGCGCGATTAACCAGCAGTTCAAATGTTCAGTTCTACATTCTTTGCAGTCTTCTTCTTGGGTTCTATTTAATAATCATCCTGAGACACTTACCCCGTGATTATGCACTGCCTTTACGCTTTCAGGCTTCCGGCTTTTGGATGATGTGCTGGCAGTGGCTAAAGCTCAGCACCATTATATTTTATCTCTTTCTTTTAAAAATAGTAATCATTTTTTTACTGACACGCTTATTTGGTATGCGGGGTATGGCGAGATTTCATTTTTTTAATTGGATCAGACTGTTGCTGATCGTGTTTGGAGCAGCTACAATTATCTTATTCATATACTTCATTGTGCGCGGAGACAGCGAGGATTTTTTTGTGGTGTTCCTTTCCTTTGTGATAATAGCGTCAATAGCGTGGATTGGTGTGGCCTTTTTTAAATTAAGTGGCCGTAGTGAACATTCCTTGTTTCATTTATTTTCGTACATTTGCGCAACCGAAATAATACCGTTGTTAATTACGGTTAAGGTACTGTTCCAATAGCCTACTAGATTACGTTACGAGCTGATATGAGTGAAATTGCTACTGACAGGATGCGGAAAGTGAAGAGCATCCTGGTAACCCAAGAGGCTCCTTCTGATGCAAATTCTCCCTATTTAAAATTGTCTGAGAAATTCAATGTTAAAATTGATTTTCGGCCTTTTATTCAGGTTGAACCCGTACCGGTGAAGGAATTCCGAAAGCAGAAGATTGATATTTTGAATCACACTGCCATAATTTTTACCAGCCGAAATGCTGTTGATCATTTTTTTGATATCTGTCAGGAGTTGAAAGTGGAGATGCCCCCTGAGATGAAATATTTTTGTATTTCGGAACAAACTTCGAATTACTTGCAGAAGTATATCGTGATCCGTAAACGTAAAATATTTACGGGATTAAAAACGGCCCAGGAATTATTGGATATGTTGAAAAAACATAAAAACGAAAAATATCTCTTCCCCTGTTCTGACATCCGAAAAAATGATATTCCAGATTATCTGAAAGACAACGGTTATCATTATACAGAAGCGATCATATACCACACAGTAGCTTCCGATCTCTCCGATCTGAAAGAAGTGTTTTATGATATCGTAGCATTCTTTAGCCCGTCGGGAATCAATTCTCTACATGTAAATTTTCCTGAATTCAAGCAAAATAACACACGCATTGCAGCGTTCGGCCCTACAACGGCTAAGGCAGTGCGGGATGCCGGCCTTATTCTTGATATTGAGGCTCCGTTGCCAAATGCACCATCGATGACCGGGGCCCTGGAACTATATATCAAGAAAGCGAACGGGATTAAATAACCCGTTCATCCATTGGATTTTACAATGTGCGCTATTTTATTACACTTTAATTACATCCTATTGAAAGTATCATAAAAAAACGCTTACTTTAAATCCTATTTTTTAACCTATAATGCTGCAGCGCACTTTTTATACTTTGGTCATTGTGGTATCTGGCGTGGCATCTCACGCACAGCAGGATCCGCAATTCACTCAGTATATGTTCAACAACCTGTACATCACTCCGGCATTTGCAGGCGTAGAAGGCGTGACGCAACTTACGGCGGTGCACCGCAGCCAGTGGTTAGGCTACGAATCAAGTTTTAATGACGGGGGGGCTCCGACGACTCAGCTAATAAGTTTTACCACTCCTATCTATAAGTTGAAGAGCGGATTAGGGGTTTATGTTGTCAACGATAAACTCGGACCCCAAAATAATCAGGAAGCCCACGCCATGTATGCTTACCATTTGGGTTTAAAGGAATCTAAATTAAGCTTCGCTGTAAAACTGGGATTTTACTCACAATCCCTTAACTACGATCAATACAGGGCCATACATCCAGATGACCCCTTACTCAGTGGCAAAAGCGGGAAGGAATCTCAGATCAGACCAGATGTTGGCTTCGGATTGTTTTACCGTTCTGAAAAATATTACCTCGGGGCCGGAATCAATCACCTGACAAAAGCAGAATTTGATTTTGGTATTAATCAATCCCGGAACGCGCTCGAAAACCATATGAATTTCACAGCCGGGTATTTTTACGAGGTTAATTTTGACCTTATGCTGACGCCTACCATCCTTGTAAAAACAGATTTTAAAGAATATTCTTTTGATTTAGGTGTAATTGCCACACTGAAAGATAAGATGTGGGCAGGTTTATCGTTTAGACAATCCGAGGCTGCTAATGTACTGTTGGGTTATAGTTTCCTGAAGGATCAGTCGCTGCGTCTGGGATATGCCATTGACGTCGTTGTAAAAGACCAGGAGGCCAAAGAAAATTTTTCGCATGAACTGCTATTAAGTTATCAATTACCGGGGGTGACCAGCGGCAAAAAAGTCGTTCGGACGCCCCGGTACCGGCATTAAGCGGCAGTAAATTTTGGTTTTAGGGGGAAATTGTGGAATTTGGTAAGCATTTTATAATAAAAGGATATAAAGTTAACTTTCGAGTCTGTAATCATTCAATCAATATGAATAGATCTGTTTCTTCTAAATTAGTCTTAGTCATGGCAGGGGCTTTAGCCAGCGCCTGTGGGCTGCTTGGCTTGGGAGGCAAAGGCGGCGGAGACCAGGGTGAGCTAGTAGGCGTTCCCGGGCGGGAAGGCTGGGTGATGACGATCCCTTATGGAATGGTTCCCATCCCTGCGGGAACATTCCACATGGGCCAGGCTGATGAGGATCCTGCGTCTACACAGATCAATTTCAATAAGCAGGTAACCATCAGTTCGTTCTTTATGGATGATACTGAGATCACTAATAATGAGTATCGCCAGTTCACCAATTTCTTTTTAGTGGACGCCGGAACGATAGAAGGGTTTGAGCCCATTGATCCGGAAGCTTTCCGCCAGGAATACTATCCTGATACGACCGTGTGGGTGAAGGATTTTGCTCACCATATGGGTGATCCAATTCAGGATTATTATTACTGGCATCCGGGTTACGATGATTATCCGGTTGTAGGAGTGAAATGGGACGCGGCTGTCTTTTTCGGAAAATGGAGAACAGCTTATCTCAATGATTACAGAAAAAGCATTGGCGATTTTCCGATGCCCGAATTCCGGTTGCCTTCTGAGGCGGAATGGGAGTATGCTTCCCGTGGTGGCCGTGACATGGCAAAATATCCGTGGGGTAATCCTTATATAAGGAACTCAAAAGGATGTATGCTGGCAAACTTCAAGCCTGGACGAGGAAACTTTTACGACGACGGATTTGCGTATTCATCTCCGGTGCAATCTTATTTCCCTAACGATTTTGGGCTGTTTGATATGGCAGGTAATGCATCAGAATGGTGTTTGGATGATTTTAATCCGGCTTCTGTTCCAACTGTCTGGGATTTAAATCCGCAATACATAGACGAGAGGACCAATCCTGAAAGCAGCGCTTATGACTCACGCATACCTCCTAAAAAAGTAGTGAGGGGTGGCAGCTGGAAAGACGTGGCCTATTATCTTGAAACCGGTACGAGAACCTATGAATTTAAAGACTCCACTCGCGCGTACATTGGCTTTAGGTGTGCATTGACTCACCTTGGACGCTCGTCGGGGCAAGAATTTTAATAATTTTTTAGACGCGTATATATATTAAAATAATAAGACTTAAACCTTACTAAAATGAGCAAGAAAAAAGGCGGATTTACGGAGCTTCTCTACAAAACCATCATGCCGAAAGTTTACGGTATTGGTGCTGCGGTTGTTATCATCGGTGCGTTGTTCAAAATTCTGCATATGCCTGGCGCTGATGAAATGTTGATGATTGGTCTTTCTACAGAAGCCGTTATCTTCTTTTTAAGTGCCTTTGAACCGCCTCACCAGGATGTCGATTGGTCTAAGGTTTATCCTGAATTAGCAGAAGAATATGAAGCCCCTTCTGTTGCACCTCGTATATCAAATAAGCAAGGAGCATCCCTTACTCAACAACTGGACGCTTCCCTTGAGAAAGCGAAGATCGGACCTGAGTTACTTGAAAGTCTCGGAAAAGGTTTAAACAACCTGGCGGATTCTGCCAGGAAAATGGGCAGCCTATCAGATGCTGCAGTGGCAACAAACGACTATGCAAAGAATGTTCAATCTGCGTCCAAATCTTTGTCAGAAATGA
>JBDSIM010000163.1:0-10046 GCA_039917935.1 Cyclobacteriaceae bacterium
CTACGGCGATCCTAAAAAAGATTTGAATGCAGGCTGCGCTATCCGTCAGCGGGTTTTGAGCCTGTTTGAACGTAAAATGTTAGCCCTCCGACATAAGATCAATTAATATTTTCCTTAGACTTTTTGCCTCGAATGGCGTTTCTTTGCATCCCGATAATTATCGGGAAAACCACTAAGGCATATGCAGGACTTGAAAATCACCCTTATACAATCCGATCTCCATTGGGAAGATACAGAGGCCAATCTGGCGATGTTCGAAGAAAAAATCTGGCAGATCGGAAGTACCACAGATGTCATTGTATTACCTGAAATGTTTACCACCGGATTCACGATGGCCGCGCCTAAATTGGCGGAGCATATGAATATGCGCACCTTCAAGTGGATGAAGCAAATGGCAGATCAGACCGGAGCTTTGATACTCGGAAGCTACATTGTCACAGTTCACGGCCGCCATTTTAACAGACTTTTATGGATGGAACCTGGAGGTCATTTTAAAACTTACGATAAACGCCATCTTTTCCGAATGGCGAACGAGCATAAAATTTTTGCACCGGGAGAAAGTTTGTTGATTGCCCCCTGGAAGGGGTGGAAAATTTGTCCTTTGATTTGTTACGACTTGCGCTTTCCTGTGTGGAGTCGCAATACATGGGACATACACACGAAAAAATTATCTTATGATGTCCTCCTATATGTAGCCAACTGGCCAACGGCACGGATAGACGCATGGAATACGCTGCTCAAGGCAAGGGCGATAGAAAACTTAAGCTATGTCGTAGGGGTAAATCGGATAGGCCAGGATGGAAATGGAATTGAATACAATGGGAATTCAGCGATCATCAGTCCGAAAGGAGAATCTATTTATTCCAATGAAGGAACTGAATCAATGCGAACCATTGAGCTAAGTTCCAACGCACTGGAAGCTTTCCGCGATCGCTTTCCTGCTTACCAGGATGCTGATCAGTTCGATATAGAGTTCGAGCAATTTGAGGAAAGTGATCATTTCACCGGAAAATAGTTAACCGCTATTTTCGGCTTACCGGCTCAATAAAATTTTTTTCCATAATGTCCACGCTTAAAATCAAACGCGCTTTAATTTCTGTTTATAATAAAGATAACCTTGCGCCTGTCATTCATGAATTGGCCAAAGCAGGCGTTGAATTTATTTCCACGGGCGGAACGCAGGGGTTCATTGAAAACCTCGGTTATACGGTAACCGCTGTTGAAAAACTCACCGGATATCCCTCCATTTTCGGTGGCCGGGTAAAGACCCTCCACCCGGCGGTATTTGGCGGCATACTGTATAGGCGGGATGATGCTGGTGACATCAAACAATCGGAAGCTTATGAAATCGAAGCGATCGACCTGGTGATCGTTGATCTTTATCCGTTTGAGGAGACAGTAGCAAGCGGTGGAAATGACGCAGAGATTATCGAAAAAATTGACATCGGGGGAATTTCCTTAATCAGGGCAGCGGCAAAAAATCATCAGGATGTACTCATTGTCTCCTCGCGGAATCAATACGAGATTCTCCTAAGATTATTAACCTCAGAGGATTGTTCCTCAAAACCAGAGGAGCGAAAACATTTTGCCGCGCTTGCTTTCGATGTAACATCCCACTACGATTCTGCCATATTCTCGTATTTCAATACAAGTGCAACCATTCCCTCCTTTAAGAAAAGCATCCAACAGGGACGAAACCTTCGTTATGGTGAGAATCCTCACCAGCAAGGTAAATTTTTTGGCAACCTGGAAGGTTTGTTAGAGCAACTCAATGGGAAAGAACTTTCATACAATAATCTGGTGGATATCGATGCCGCATTAAACCTGCTGAAAGAGTTTGACGGAGAAACAGCGTTTGTTATCATCAAACATACCAATGCTTGTGGTGTTGCGACGGCAGCTAATACCAGGGAAGCCTACCTGAAAGCGCTTCAGGCGGATACCATTTCAGCTTTCGGAGGTGTTCTGGCCTGCAATCAACCCATCGACGTGGTCTCAGCCGAGGAGATTAACAAGTTGTTTTTTGAAATTCTCATTGCTCCCGGTTATGAACCAAAGGCACTGGCGCTATTGAAATCGAGAAAGAACAGGATGTTGTTAATGCAAAAGGTTGATTTATCCGAAAAGAAACAATTTAAAAGCCTGTTAAACGGCGTAATCGAACAGGACCTTGATTTAATAACCGACTCTCGTAGCGATTTAAAGGTAATGACAAAACGTTCACCTACGGAAAGCGAAACCGACGCTTTGCTTTTTGCCAGCAAAATCTGCAAGCATACAAAATCAAATACCATAATTCTGGCCGTCAATGGCCAGCTTGTAGCCAGTGGCGTTGGCCAGACATCCCGGGTTGATGCGCTTCGTCAGGCCATCGAAAAGGCAGCAAGTTTTGGATTTAATCTAGAGGGCAGTGTCATGGCTTCCGACGCTTTCTTTCCCTTTCCGGATTGTGTTGAGATTGCTCACCGACATAACATCGATGCCATTATCCAGCCTGGTGGTTCCGTAAAAGATCAGGAATCCGTCGATTACTGTAATGCCCATAATATGGCGATGGTGTTTACCGGAATCAGGCATTTTAAACACTAAATGATCTTTTTTCACAATCAATCAAAGGCCGATTTATGGCGTTTCAGGTCGCCGGGTAGCAGGTAGAACGCTTCCGCTAAACCTGCGTTCTTTATAACGACAGGATACACACCCTCTGTAAGTTTTTTCGCGGTATTATACTGCTGAAACGAAGCAATATTTATGTAATTTCGGCCCATCAATTTTTAAACTCACTTTTAGCCTCCTTACCCAATGGGATTTTTTGACTTCTTCACTAGTGACATTGCAATCGACCTTGGTACAGCAAACACCCTGATTATCTATCGGGATAAGATTGTGGTAGACGAACCGTCCATTATCGCCATTGATAAGGCGGCGAATAAGGTGCTTGCCATTGGTCGCGAAGCCATGCAAATGCATGAGAAAACACACGAGCATATCAAAACCATACGCCCATTGAAGGAGGGAGTTATTGCCGACTTTCAGGCAGCAGAGATGATGATCCGGGGTTTGATCAAGATGATTGATACCGGTAAGCGGATGTTTCCACCATCTTACCGGATGGTTATCTGCATTCCATCTGGCATTACGGAAGTAGAAAAACGCGCGGTGCGCGACTCGGCAGAACATGCAGGGGCAAAAGAAGTTTACATGATTTACGAACCTATCGCTGCGGCCATTGGAACCGGCATTGATATAGAAATGCCTGTTGGCAATATGATCGTCGACATTGGGGGTGGTACTACGGACATTGCCGTGATCGCACTTTCCGGTATTGTATGCGATCAGTCTATCCGTGTGGCGGGCGACACGTTTAACCGCGACATTCTGGATTATATGCGCCGACAGCACAACCTTCTGATCGGTGAACGCTCGGCAGAAAAAGTAAAAATTGAAGTCGGTTCAGCGCTAACTGAACTGGACGATGGACCTGAGGATTATGAAATCCGAGGCCGCGACCTCATGACGGGAATTCCCAAGACCATAAAAATTTCTTACTCAGAAGTAGCTTTTGCCTTGGACAAGTCGGTTTCGAAACTTGAAGAAGCGGTGTTAAAAGCCCTTGAGACCTCACCACCGGAATTATCCGCCGATATATATGAACGTGGCATTTACCTCACCGGAGGGGGTGCATTGTTGCGCGGACTAGACAAGCGTTTAGCTTTAAAAACCAAATTACCTATTCACGTTGCGGAAGATCCGTTAAAAGCGGTTGTAAGAGGTACTGGAGCAGCCTTAAAAAATATTGAAAAATTCAGGGCGGTTTTGATGACTTAAGGCATGCAGCGGCTCTTTTTATTTTTTTACCAATACCGGGCCTTTTTTACATTTTTGATTTTAGAATTCATCTGCGCATGGCTCCTGGTAGGAAACAATCCGTATCAGGGTGCGCGTTTTTTCAATTCCTCAAATGGCCTTGTGGCCGGCCTCAACAATGTATCGCAGGGGGTTCGGGAATATTTCCTGCTTCGTCAAATCAATAGTACCCTTGCCGAAGAGAATGCGTTCTTGAGAAGTAAATTTGAAGAGCTGAATCAAATTCAGTATGTAACCTCGAAACACATCATTGCTGATTCAGCCGTTGTCAAACAATTTGATTTTGTAAGTGCTAAGGTTGTGAGTAATACAGTGAACAGGTTCACTAATTTCATGACTATCAACAAAGGCAAAGATGATGGCATTGCGTCAGGAATGGCAGTGATCAGTTCATTGGGCGCCATTGGCAAAGTGCGTACTGTTTCCCAAAATTATAGCGTAGTTACTTCTATTCTCCACATTGATGTCCAGGTCTCTGCACTGCTTAAACGCTCAGGGCACTTCGGGACAATACAATGGGATGGCAATAACCCCGAGATAGTTAAACTGAAATATATCCCCCGCCATGTTGAAGTGTCAAAAGGTGATTCGGTATTAACCTCAGGGTACAATGCTATTTTTCCTGAAGGGGTAATGGTCGGCTTGGTAGAAGAAGTTATTTTATCAGACGAGCTATTCTACGATCTGAAAGTAAAATTGTCGCAGGATTTCAGAAAGTTATCTTACGTAGAGGTAGTGAGAAATTCAATGAAGCACGAACTGGACTCTTTGGAGCAACCCTTTCAGGAGGAGGTTAACAAATGAGCCGCATTAACATTATCCAGGTCATTTCATTTTTTATATATGTACTATATCAGGTTTTAATACTCAAGAATATTGTACTTTTTGATACCGCGTTTTGTTTTCTTTATGTGGCGTACTTGTTCTTTTTACCTGTCGAGTCAAATCCGCTTTTTTTGATGTTCGCCGGTTTCCTAATGGGATTTACGATTGATATCTTTTATGATAGCCTTGGGCTTCACGCATTTTCTTGCGTGCTCGTCATGTATGTTCGGAATTTTTGGTTGAGCTCAATAACCCCTCAGGGCGGTTACGATAGCAGCGCAACGCCTTCCATTGGGGTCCACGGTATGCAATGGTTTTTGGTATATACCTTCCCTCTGGTATTTTTACATCATTCTGTACTTTTTTTTATGGAAGCAGGTGGAGTCGGTATGTTTTGGTTTACCCTATGGAAAGTAATTACCAGTACCCTTTTTACGACGATGGTAACCGTAATCGTTCAATTTTTATTTCCGAGCGGAAGGTACCGGTAGGTTACTTGAATGCAGAAAACTGCTTAATATGAAATGATCCAATGAACGAGGGGAGAAGAGAAATTATACAGATAGCCTTTGTTGCTGTGGCAATAATTTTCCTGATAAAACTTTTTTTTATTCAGGTGATTGACCGGCGATATGCGGAGTTGGCAAACAGCAATGCCATCCTAAAGGAAATTGAACCTCCCGTTCGCGGGCTGATTAAAGACCGTAATGGAAAGTTGCTCGTCTTTAACACCCCTGAATTTGATCTCGAGATAATTCGAAAAGAAGTAAAGACCCTTGATTCAGCAAAATTCTGTGAGGTCTTCGAAATGACCATTGAGGATCTCCGGAAAAATTTCAAAGAACTAAGAGCCAAGCGCGAATATTCACCGGTTAAGCCTACCATCTTTATAAAGCAATTATCCAATCTGGATTTTGCCAAAATCCAGGATAGGATTGATGAGTTCAAGGGGTTCTATATTAAACCCAGGAGTACGCGTGCGTATACCTCACAATCCATGGCCAATGCCCTGGGATACGTGAGTGAAATATCAAAAGATAAACTTGCCAGTGACAAAGAAAAAATTTACAGGCAGGGAGATGAAATCGGTCAGAGTGGAATTGAAGCCTACTATGAAAAATACCTTCGCGGAAAAGGGGGAGTGCGGTATTGGTTAAGAAATGTCGACGGCATTGTGAAAGGGCCGTTCGATGAGGGCAGAAATGATACACTATCTGTTCCAGGTCAGGACTTAATCAGCACGGTCGATATTGACCTTCAAGAGTATGGCGAGTTTCTGATGAAAGGAAAAGCGGGAAGCATTATCGCCATTGAACCTGCAACAGGAGAAATACTTTCAATGATTTCCGGACCATCCTATGATCCCATCATGCTAACCGGAAGAAATTACAGCGAGAATTTTGTTCTGATCAGTTCCGATACAAATAAACCATTATTTAACAGGCCCCTGATGGCGCAATACCGTCCCGGTTCTATTTTTAAAATTGCGCAGGCAATGGTAGCGTTGCAGGAAGGCGTCATTTCTCCGGATACCCGGTTCAAATGCGATCGTTCAATTATTGGTTGTCACGGTCCTCATTCAAATGAAGATTTGCGGGGTGCGATCACACACTCCTGTAATCCTTATTTTCATCAGGCACTGAGACGGATGTTGAATCAGGGAAAATCCAATAGTCCATTTGATGATACACGCATCGGGTTGGATCAATGGACGCGCCATATTTCAAGTTTCGGGTTTGGCACTCCGTTGGGAATAGATTTACCAAATGAAAAAGGAGGGCTTGTCCCAAGTAGTGCATACTATGACCGCGCCTACGGCGGACGACCGTGGAAGTTTTCCAACATTTATTCCATAGCCATTGGAGAAGGGGAGAATCTGGTAGTTCCTTTGCAAATGGCGAATTTTGCTGCGACGATTGCCAACAAAGGGCATTACATAGCCCCTCACCTCATCAAAGCGATTGGCGATAGCCTGAAACCATTGCCTCAGTTTAAGCAAAGGCATTACACGACCATCGATGCCGCCAACTTTCAAATTGCGGCGGATGCGATGCAACGGGTTGTCGAATCGGGAACAGGTCAATACCGTGCGAAACTAGACTCCGTTATTGTCTGTGGCAAAACCGGTTCCGTTCAAAATGAGCCCAGGCCAGACCATTCAGTTTTTATCGCGTTTGCACCAAAGGAAAATCCTAAGATTGCTATTTCAGTATACGTTGAATTCTCCGGCCAGGGAGCGAGGGCCGCGGCGTCTATCGCCAGTTTAATGATTGAAAAGTATTTGTTTGGCACAACTAAACGGCCGCAGGTTGAGGCCTATGTTTTAAAGGGGGACTTTTTAGATTGATACGCGAAGACAACATAACGCATAAAATTGATTGGGTCACCGTGCTCCTCTATGGTTCCATTGTGTTTCTGGGCTGGCTTAATATCTACGCGGTAACGTACGATGAAAACGCCACCACCTCCATCTTCAGTCTTGACATTAACTCCGGAAGGCAATTGATCTTTATCGCCGGATCACTCATTATCATTTCAGCCATTCTCATCATTGACCGGCAATTTTACGAGACCTTTGCGTATATCATTTACGGTCTGTTACTATTTATGCTTCTCCTCGTTCCGATCGTTGGTAAAGAAGTTGGCGGGAACAAGGCCTGGATTGGAATAGGATCATTTGGCGTTCAACCTTCTGAATTTGCAAAATTTGCCACCGCTCTGGTGGTCGCCAAATTAATTGGTTCGATTGGTTTCAAGATTGATAATTTCAGGAACCAATTAATTCTTTTCGGTTTGATTGCCGCTCCAATCTTGCTGATCATTCTTCAAAAAGATTTTGGCACTGCGTTGGTCTTTACCGTTTTCCTCGTTGTCTTTTTCAGGGAGGGGATGTCCCCCTTTATTATCCTGATCGGTATGGCATTCGGTCTGATATTCGTTTTGACTTTATTGGTGGAGAATCAATATTATTTATACCTGGGCATTGCCGTTCTATTAGGTTTGGCCATCGTTCTGGGTCGGAAAAAATTCAAACGCATCGCGATATTAACGGCCGGAGCATTGGCCATTGTGCTGGTGATTGAAAGCGTAGACTACATTGTAACTGATGTGCTTAAGCCACATCACCAAAACCGTATAAAAGCTTTAATCAATCCGGATTCGGATCCCCTGGGTTTTGGTTGGAACGTCACACAATCAAAAATCGCCATTGGCAGCGGAGGATTTCTCGGAAAAGGTTTTCTGAAAGGCACACAAACGAAGTTCGATTTTGTTCCTGAACAAAGTACGGATTTCATTTTCTGCACAATCGGGGAAGAACATGGATGGGTTGGAAGTTTGTTCACCATTGCCCTCTTTATGGTCTTACTGTTGAGAATTGTATTTCTGGCAGAGCGACAGAAAAATAAATTTGCGAGAGTTTACGGTTATTCCGTAGCGTGTATTCTCTTTTTTCACTTCGCAGTGAATATTGGGATGACCGTTGGTCTGTTTCCAGTGATTGGTATCCCATTACCTTTTTTCAGTTACGGAGGTTCCTCGCTCTGGGGTTTTACAATTCTCCTGTTTATTTTCCTGAAATTGGATGCTCACCGCATGCAGGTGCTCCAGAGACTTTAATAATAGCAAATAGTGGTTTGTCGGTCATGTGCGCAAGACGTGAGACACTTTAAAAATCTATTTCTGAGAATCACCCAAAGCGCTTTTCAACCATTTCCATAAACTCATGGAACTCCTTGCTTTCGCGATCCCAGTTGGCAGATTGACTTTCAAGATATTGAAGGGCGGTATCCATGTCTGGCTGTTGATCAAGGTCATCAATGGCTCTGCTGAATGATTCGAAGTCCCCATAGAAGAGGACTTTTGTAAACATAAACTTTTGATTGATGGTAAGGTTGTCCTTTATTTTTGAAATTTTCTGAAAATTATTGTACACGGCTGCACGCTGCTCAGAATTTTTACGGTCATTCAGTGTAGGCTTACCGGATGGGTCTTCTTTAACCCGATCGCGTGGTACATCCATCACCTTCTCAGGTTCTTTCAGGCTGTTTGGTTTTGGATAATTATTTGTCCTGGCAGGTTCGGTTACCATCGGAGGATAAAATTTAGCCGGATCAAGCGGTAAAGTTTCCGAAAACTGACGGATGTGTCCCTCCAGGTCCTCCGGAGTAAAGTTTACCTCCTCTAAAATCTGATCCAGGAAGGCGAATGCTTCATTACCCGATAATTCCTTCAGACCTTTTTCTTCGAGTTTCATCACCAGGCGTGCAAGGGGCTCCTTATTTATCTTTAAATATTTGATATCCTCTTTGAATGATGATAGCTCTAGTCTATTGTTTTTACCAGTGACAAGAATGGAGAAAAAATCATAAGGATTGAATACCACCAAAAGGGTCTGTCGCACCGCTTTCTTTAACAGGGGAACTAAATATTCCTGGTCGACAGAAATATGGTTTGACAGTACAGTCATAAAATTATTCAGAGCCTCTTTTACTTCGGCCTGGTCATAATCAAAATAAGGGCTCTTTAGCTTCTTTGCCTCATCTCTCCAGGTGATTAATAGTTCCCGGATCACAAACATATTGACCTGAGAGACATTCGAAAGAGATAGGATTTCTGCGCCGCTGATTCTGATTTTGGAAGCGAAAAAGCTTTTTGAGATTCTATCAGCATAAGTATCGCTGTAAACTGATATCGCTTCGAGACTTATTTTTTCATCCATAGTTATTGATCTCGGATTATATACTTATTTGGTGCTTTAAAGTTAACCGTTATTGGCGCAATGTCCACACCTAAATAACGCAAGATGGCCCGCATTATGATTGAAAATCTTTTTAATAGAGCCCTCGAGGTGACCAACTTATCCAAAACCCTGCTGGAGCACTTCCATCAGCACAACATCGATTGGATGCATTCTTGTGGCGGCAAAGGGCGATGCACTACCTGTAAGGTTATCATTAAAGCAGGTTCAGAAAATTTTCAGAAACCTACCCGCGCAGAGCAAAGGTACCGGCAGGAGGGTGCGCTGGGATCGCAGGAGAGGTTGGCTTGTCAGGCCAAAATAAGCGGGGACACTATTATAATCGCCCCAAAGGAATACCATCTGCCACATCTTTCATATTCCGATCCAGGTTAGCAACAGGAGCATTTACGGCAAATATTTGACAGTGGACCTCACACAGGGTATTTTGCATAATGTTTATTGAACCACACCTGGGAGGCGGCCCCCCAAAGGAGCAGGCCGGATGGATCGAAGTGATCTGCGGTTGTATGTTTTCCGGAAAAACCGAAGAACTGATACGGAGGCTTAACCGGGCCATAATCGCGAAACAAAGAGTGGAGATTTTTAAACCGGT
>JBDSIM010000164.1:0-52852 GCA_039917935.1 Cyclobacteriaceae bacterium
AATCCCATCGCAATTCCAATATCGGCTTTTTTCAAGGCGGGTGCATCGTTAATGCCATCACCGGTCATGGCTACGATGTCGCCACGTTTTTGGTAAAGACTTACCATATCCAACTTTTGCTTTGGGCTTACCCTGGCAAATAAATTGGCAGCAAATAATTTTTCATCTGGTGCGGAGCTATCCATTTCCTTACCGGTGATAACAACATTTTCTGTATCCGATAGTTTTATTTTTTGGGCAATGTTGAGTGCAGTGGCCGGATGGTCGCCTGTAATCATAATTACTTTTATGCCGGCTTCCCTGCATGATTGTAAGGCTCCAATCACATCCATCCGTGGCGGATCTAAGAATCCGATAAAGCCTGCTAAGGTTAAGGCTTGTGAGAAGTTATCCTTCGCAATGTTATCGGCTTCTTTGTAGGCAAAGGCCAATACCCGCGTGCCTTGTGCCTGTACTTCTTCTGCTTTTTGTAAGAAACTTTTTATTTCTGGTTCAGTAAGTGGTGCAATGGTTTCCATCTTGCAAAAAGAAGTGCATTTTTTTAGTAACTCCTCTACCGCTCCCTTGGCAGCCACAAAATTTCCAGTAGGATTTTTATGCAGCGTTGCCATTAATTTAGTCTCCGAACTAAATGCCTCTTCTCCCTCACGGGGATATTTCGCGTTTACCTCGGCCACATTTATTTTGTTGGCAGTTGCGAAGTGGAGTAACGAAATTTCCATTGGATCGCCCACATGCCTTCCATCAGTTAATTCTTCTTTAATAACGGCATTGTTGCACAGCGTTGAAATAAGCAGAAGCTTATCTACAGCCAACCTATTATTTTGATTACCTGTTTTTATTTCATTTTTTTCCACAGAGATAGTTTCTTCAAACAAAGAAAGAGTGCTTACTTCTATTTTGTTTTCCGTGAGCGTACCGGTTTTATCTGTAAAAATGGTGTTGATGCCGCCTAATGTTTCTACTGACGACAATTTTTTAATCAAAACATTTTTCCTTGCCATCCGCAGCATGCCATAGGTAAGCGCAATGGTCGCAACAATGGGCAAGCCTTCTGGAATAGCAGCAACCGCTAAGGCAATAGCGGTTTCTACAATGAGATAGATTTCTTTATTCTGAATAATTCCGGTAACAATAAAAATAGTAGCGAACACAGCCGTAATCCACATGAGCTTCTTTGTAAGACTCTGTAGTTTTTTTTCGAGTGGCGTACTACTTTGTTCTGCCGTTTCTACCAACGTGGCTATCTTGCCTAACTCGGTATGTAGTGCTGTACCGGTAATGATTGCCTTGGCATTTCCTTTTACAATGGAAGTGCCTTTGAATATCATATTAAACTGTTCTCCTATGCCCGTCCCTTTGGATAGAGTTTCTAATTGTTTTGCAACAGGCATTGATTCACCTGTTAAGGCAGACTCATCCACTTCCAACTGATTTAATTCCACGATGCGGCCATCAGCCGCCACAACATCGCCTGGCTCTAACATCACTACATCTCCGGGAACAATTCTTTCAGATGGTATTTCTTTCAAGGCATTATTTCGCCATACTTTTGAAAGGCTTACATCCATTTGCTTTAAGGCGTTCATAGATCTGCGTGCCTGTAGTTCCATAAAAAAGCCTAATGCGGCCGTAATAAAAATTACACCAATAACGGCAAACCCTTCTATCCAATGTTGAAAGAAAAAGGAAAGCGTGGCTGCTATTACCAGCAATGCTACAATTGGACTTTTGAATTGTTCGAGAAGTATTAACAAAATACTCTTTTGCTTTTGCTCCTGGTATTGATTCAAACCATATTTTTTTATTCGGGCGTCAATATCGGCTTCGTCCAATCCATTTTGCTGATTTGCTTGAAGAAGGCTTACTATTTTTTCTATAGCAATTGAATAGGTGTTTTCGATAGGATACTCTTTAATCTTCGTCTCCTGTGTACTATTTCCATTCCTACCTGATTTATCCTCTTTCACAATTCAAATTATTTTTATTAAAATGTTCCAAGATATAGAAGCATAGTTGAGCTGACTACTTAAACCAGGCAACTGGCAGCAAGTCCAAATTTCTATTTTTTCTTCGTCCCATCTTTAATTTTACATTGGCAAAGCGTTGAATATTTTCTTTCGTGTGTGCTATATTTTCCCGTTCGTCATCATGCTTGATTAATGCTAAATTATTGCCGAGTTTATCTTTTGATTTAGACTGTAGTTGCCCGCTCATTTTATTCACTTCGTTTACTTTAATTTGCCCCATTTAGTAAATGATCTTTGTTGAATTATCCATACGGAAGTGCTGGAATTATTTATATACTTACCATTGCCGCCTTGATAAAGCCGCTCTCGATCAGTTCATTCGGGACTTTGATGCGTAACTGCACTGGACCGACAATACGTATTCGGGCATTAAAGCGTTCTATACACACATTCTCATTAACTGCAAAAGAACCAAATATCCAACTTATGATTGCATGACAATAGTCATAAGCGCACCTGTTTGTTGTCACAATAGGGTGTAAAAATAAAAAGTACTTTTACAGCATAATCACAATCAGTAAATGCCCATGGGACTTAGGTTGGCATTATTCATACAACTAAAAATAACTAATATGAAAACAAACGAAGCTTTACAAATGGACGTTCAGAACGCCATTAAATGGGAACCGTTATTGCACGCAGCGGAAATTGGTGTTACTGCCAAAGACGGTGTCATTACTTTAACAGGAGTGGTCGACAGTTACGCCAAAAAAACTGAAGCCGAGAACGCAGCTAAAAATGTAACCGGTGTAAAAGCCATTGCCGAAGAAATTGAAGTCAACTATGGTAGCTTGTTCAAAAAGAACGATACTGAAATTGCTAACGAAGTATTGAATGCGTGGCAATGGAATTGGGAAGTTCCGAATGACAAGATTAAAGTAAAAGTAGAAAGCGGATGGGTGACACTGGAAGGCGAATTGGAATGGAATTATCAAAAAGACGCTGCAAAAAAAGCGGTAGCAAATCTTACCGGAGTAAAAGGTGTGTCAAATAACATAACTATTAAATCCGAATCAAAAGATGCCATTGAGAAATCAGCGGTGGAAAGCGCGCTTGCACGTAGTTGGTCTATTAATGATCATGATGTCAAGGTTAATGTTGCCGGTAATAAAGTGAAACTGACAGGCATCGTTCATTCTTTATATCAAAAAGAAGAAGCCGGACGATTAGCCTGGAATGCACCAGGTGTACGGGCCGTGGATAATGAATTAGTTGTGATCTACAATTAAAACATATTGAAAAGAAAGGGAGGCAAATCCTCCTTTCCTTTTCAAATAAATGACAGATTAGAACATCAATAATTATTAAGAAAATATCACAAACCAATAACCACATGACAACAGCAAAAAAATTAGGCATTTGGATGGATCATTCAACGGCGCACATAATTGAATTTACTGCTGAACGTGCTGTAGGGAGAACCATCACCTCAAAATTCACCCATCAGGTGAAGGAACATGCACTAAGCAAAAATGAAAATCTTATGCATAATAGTGAGCAGCATCAACAGACAGCGTATTACAAAGAGTTAGGTGAAATTATTAAAAACTACAATGAGGTAATCCTGTTCGGGCCAACCAGCGCAAAAGCAGAATTACTCAATAAACTAAGAGCTGACCATCACTTTGAAAAAATACAAATTGAAACGCAGCAAGCTGATAAGATGACAGAGAACCAGGAGCACGCTTTTGTTAAAGAATACTTTTCAAAGCATCTTAATTAATAAATCACTGCTGTTGCATCCAGCACAGTTAGACTATAATAACAATCGTCAATACTGACTTTTATGCAAGTGTCACCTTATATCTAGTCATCAAAGACTTTCAGGTAAAAGTGGCTCAGTTTAGTAAGGATGGTAATTTAAAGGCCTGGTTTGCAACCCAAAATGGCCAGTTCCAAATGATACAATAACTTCAAATCCTCAATAAACTTGGTTCAACTTTCTGACCCTCGGGGATACTGCAGATATCGCCTTCTGTTTCTTTAACGAGCTACAGAGGCTTTTGCGTTTAATTTCTCGTCACCCCCTGGCAACTTGCGGGCAGTAGACATTTTATATTCCATCTTTGATCACAGTATTTCGTTTCGAACCTCAAAACCTCGATTGCTTTCGTCTGAAAGGCTATCGAAGATCTATGAATCGTTACCTTTAGACTTACGAAGCAATAGTGGCGATACTTTCCAATACCCTGGCGGTCGGTACGTGAACTTTACTCCAGATCAAAGTTCAGAGATCGAGACATCAATATTTTTACCGGACAGCAGTGGCACAAAATCAAAACGTTTTCCTGTCAGCGGAAATGAACCAACTTGCACAAAAACAAATCATTTTTCGCACGTACTAAATTAACTTAATAGCAGAGCAAACTGAAAATGCCCGAATTCACTTAAAACATTCGTGCAGAAGTAGCGGATTGAGAATGGATTTTGCAAAAGACGATCACCTGAAACTATTTTCAACAGCATAAATTTCCGTTTTATTGAAATGTCTGGAACTTTAAAGATGTAATCGCGATGCGTGTTCAAGCATATCAGGTAAAATGATTCGCGTCCCCGTTTAAATCTAAGACAACGAACCCAGTTCGAAACTAATGCCGTCTTGTTACTACTTTTATTGCTTTGCAATAGGGTGAGAAAAGATGACGTTTCCTTATAAAGTGGGAAAATTAAATTCTCTGCTTCCCTGCCTTCCGCATCTATTACTTGCCAAGACGTTAAAACTGTGACCATTATTGGTCACATGACTAATCCTTCTCCTTCCGCACAGTAGATCCCGGTAATGTAAAATCTTTTACGGTCTATTGTCCCACCTTAAACCGGTGGATGCATCATTAAAATCAAGTTGCATCATTTGCCTTTCGTAAGAATGTTCCGGGAAACCTCAATTGTCTCCTTCATCAGATTTGCTGCGTCGACTGCATTTATTGAATATCACCCGTGATTGCCCTGACGGGTATCAACTGAACCGAGGTTTACTATAAAAGGGTTCACCATCAGATATTCTGCAGCGAACGAAAATGGTTGAATGATGAAGCCACGTTCAACAAATACAACGGACAAGCTAGATAATAAGGAAATTTAACATTTTTTTTATCACTCCATATAGTGTGAAGTTGTCATCACGCGTGAATTAGCGTCTCACTATCGCCCAATAATTTCATTTAATGATTATGAGGTCTAGTGATCGATTGAGTGTGCATTCGGCCGATACTAAAGGTTATTTCCATGGGTCGGCGTTTACTTTTGGCTTTGCCTAACGGGAGGTCCGTTTTTTTTTCATAACCTAACCTATACCAATGAGATATTTATTGATATTCTTAGTGCTATCTATCATTTTTAATGCATGCGTTGATCCCCAGTCTGAATTACTGGATACACAAACGCAGCAAACAATACAACAGGAAAACGTAACAACAACAAACACGAGTGGCTCAATTCCGCGAATCATTTTTGATACTGATATGGCAGAAGACTGTGATGACGTAGGAGCTACCGCAGTGCTTCATGCCTTGGCAGCCAGAGGAGAAGTTAAGATTCTCGGCATGATGGTGTCCATGCCAGTCCAATATGGGGCTCCGGCGCTCGACGCGTTAAACACGTTCTATAAGCTTCCAAATATTCCAATAGGGACTTTAAAAAATTCTGAAGACGCAAAAGGCGCCGGGAACTTGTTGGTCTTTAATAAAGATCTTGCCTTGAGATTTCCCAATAATTTGAAAGACGCAAGGAATGCACCGAACTCAGTTACACTGTACAGACAACTTTTGAAAAATGAAAGCGATCGCAGCGTAGTAATTTTATCTGTCGGGCCGCTCACCAATTTGTATCATCTTATGAAATCGCCCGCTGATAACATCAGTAGTTTGAATGGAATGGCGCTGATCCGTCAAAAAGTAAAACGCATTGTTATTGCAGGGGGCAAACTACCAGAGGGTACAAGTTATAATTTTCGCTTGGCTCCTGAAAAATCCGAGTATGTCATCAATAATTGGCCCACGGAAGTTTGGTTCGCGCCAAATTCGTTGGGTGATAACGTCCTGACAGGTAAGGAAATGATGTCGAAGACCACGCGGACTAATCCTGTTCATGAAGCCTATCGATTGTATCGTAACGCTCATCCTACCTGGCAATTCCGGCCGAGCTGGGATCAGATGGGTGTGCTGGTCGCCGTTCGTGGAAAATCAGGCTTGTTTAAAACCCACGGATATGGTGGTGTGAAGGCGATTGATTCGTGGATCCGATGGCACGCTTCTCCTGATAAGAATCATTTGTGGTATCAAAATAATACAACGATTGAATATAGACGGAAGGTTGTTGAAACGCTGATGATGCAAGCACCAGGATAACAGTGATTCTTATTGAGCAATCTACATTGCACATTAAAACTGCGATCTGCAATTTAGATTAAGATCAGGGGTCATCCTCCACTTAAATGGATTCATCTATCAAGTATAGTATAGAAACATAATCCTGTCTCACGGCTTCAGACAACGCCATCTCACAGGTCTTTGTTGTGGAATAATAGCCATCATATTTTCGTTGCTGCACCTCCTTTGCCTCATGAAGGGTTGCAGAGGCAGTAAGCTCAGGAAACAGAAAACCGCGATCACCCGCCATGCCGCAACAACCTGCATTTTTGGGAATAGTAACTTCATTGGCAAAATGTTTTGCCACACGTAAAAATTTATCTTCGGTCTTCATCTTTTGCAGCGAACAAACGGGATGCAGTACAATATTATTCTGCCTGGCAGCCACCTTCGTTACTGGCATAACCATGTCATGTAAAAAATCGACGCTGTCGAGAATATTCAAACGGTCAAACTTGCGCCTGTTCTCTTCATTAAGAACCGGACGCAGTTGTTTCAGGGTATAAGCACACGAGCTTACATCAATTACTACAGGCAAAGCGCCTTCTTTGCTGGATGTCCATAATTGATCTGTTATCCGGTTTGCCGTAAAAGCATAGGCATCCTTAAAGCCCTTGGAAGAAAATATCTGCCCACAGCAGGTTCCGGTAACCGGTTTCAAAATAATGACATCAATACCGGATTTATGGCAGATACTCATAAAGGTTTCTACCAGGTTCTTTTTCTTCCCTTGATAAGTACCCATTGCCCGGGAAATGCAGGCAGGAAAGTAAATTACCGTGCGGTCAGCACGGTGGCCAGTCTGTTCATTCCTTGATCGAAGGACATCCAGCGAAGGCGGCCGCAGAAGTTGATTTGACCACAAAGGAAAAGCAGGAATGAGTTTCTTCAAAGCAGAGGTTAGCCGAAGCATCGCATGGGCACCAAAAATTCTATTTACAGTGACACCGGTATTTAATGCTGTCCGGGCAAGCCATTCGACTGCTTTAAAATTCCTTGCTGTCAGCAAAGCGATTTTATTGGCCGCAACCGAGTGGTTTTCCCGCCTTAATCTTTTAATTAAATCTCCGGTGTTGATATCAACAGGACATGCCGTAGCGCAAAGTCCGTCCACAGAACAAGTGTCCATAGCGTCGTATTGGAATTGATCGAGCAGGATTTTATAATTTGCAGAATCCCCCGCAAGCTCAAGACCTTTTAACACTCTCCTGATAACAATCCTCCGCCGGGGCGTTGTGGTAAGGTCGCGGCTCGGACACTTATGTTCGCAATAACCACACTCAATACAACGGTCAACTTCTTCTTCCACAGAAGGAAGGTCTTTTAAATGTCGGATGTGGGCATTTCGGTCATCATTGATAATGACCCCCGGGTTCAGCAGTCCACCCGGATCGATCGCATGCTTTATTCTGCGCAGGATCTGGTAAGCTTCACTACCCCATTCGGTCTCCACAAAGGGAGCCATATTGCGTCCTGTTCCATGTTCGGCTTTCAAACTGCCATCATACTTTTCCACGACCAGGATTATCACCTCCCGCATGAAATTGTCGTAACGGGTGACCTCATGTTCGGAATGAAACGACTGCGTGATTACAAAATGGATATTACCATCTTTTGCATGACCGAAAATTATGGCGTTGTAGTAACTGTATTTCTGAAAAAGTATCTGCAGGTCAACGATGGCATCCCCCAGTTTCTCCACCGGGAATGCGATATCCTCTAATATAACAGTCGTTCCGCTGGCACGCACGGCTCCGACCGCAGGAAAAAGTCCTTTGCGAACCTTCCACAAAAATTCCTGCTCAACCGGATCAGTGGTAAACACAGGAGCATTCATTAATGAAAGTTTAGCCGAAGCGATCTGAAATTGTCTTACCCTATCTTCCAGCAGTGACAATGTGTTTTCCTGAAATTCAATCAGTAAAGCAGCGGAAGTGTCAGGTAATGTTTTCACAACGGATGGCATACCTGGTAGGTTTTCCACAGCACGCAGTGAAGCTCTGTCCATTAACTCAACCATCATAGCCCCCGCCTGGGTAAGCGGAACAATAGCCTGGCATGCAGCATACATATCCGGAAAGTAAAGGAGGCCTGTAGATTTAAACGGAAAATCCTCCACCGTTTGAAGGACCGCTTCCGAAATAAAAGCCAAAGTACCTTCCGCTCCAATTAAAAGATGCGCGAGTATATCCAGCGGATGCTTATAATCCACAAAAGCATTTAAGGAATAGCCAACCGTGTTTTTTGTTTTATACTTTTTACGAATCCTTTGATATAAAGACTCGTTGGAAACTATTTGCTGGCGGATATCCTGAAGCGTGTGATAAAGTTCTTCGCACTGTGTTTCAAACCGGATAAAATCGTCGGTTTTTTCTGTAGAGAATGTTTTGCCATCGGGTAAGATGAACCGAATATACTTTGTTGTATGGTAAGAATTCAACCTTACTCCGCAACACATGCCACTGGCATTGTTCGACAAAATACCGCCCATCATGGCAGCACTTATACTGGAAGGGTCAGGACCGATTTTCCGTCTGTGCTTCTTCAAAAAAGCATTTACCATTGCCCCGGTAATTCCCGGCTGAACTCTTACAAATGCGCCATCTCCTTCAATCTGAATCTTTTTCCAGTACTGGCTCAAATCCACCAGTATGCCATCTGTAATGGATTGACCGGAAAGGCTTGTGCCTCCTGCCCTGAAAACCAAAGGGACTTTATACTCATGAGAAAACTGGAAGAGCGAAACTATTTCTCCCTCATCTAACGGTTGAACTATTGCTTTTGGTAGCAAATAGTAAAATCCGGCATCAGACGCAAAGGAGACAAGATCAATGTACCGGGTGCGTATCCGGTTTTCGGGCAGTATTCGGAGTAATTTCTCTTTCAAGGTTCTAAAGATCAGGCTTCAGGCTGAAAGTTAATAAGAAGGGAAATCTTAATCTATTAAAATGCCAAACTTGGCCAATTCTTCCCTAAAATGATTGGATATCCAGGAACACCCAGGTAAATACAAGCTTGAAAAAGCTACCATAGAGATCAGGGCAGAATATTGCCTTCTGATTTTCTATTGAGGAATTCCCCTATTCTGCCAAATGGTTTTTTTTCCTTGTCATGGAAAAGAAAAGCCTGGTTTCAACTAATACCATATCGACACAAGGCTGCTGCCAATGTTTATGATGCCCGGAACTATCAGACCTGGAACACATAATGGACATCAATGCAGGGCATTGCGAACCAATGGCAGTCGTAAGTGTAGTAATAAAACTTGGAGACCAATTCTCAATTGGACCCATTGAATGCTGAGACCAGTCTTTTTCATAGATGCGTTTCGCATTCTCATCAGCGCTTGTTAAATGTACTTCAGGCCAGCTATTTTTGTTGTCGAGCATTTTTGCCATCAACTAAAAGCCAGGACATTTTGAGGGGTTTACTGGTTAACATCAACTCAATATGATAACCTGTAAGTTGTTTGTTTCCCACAATAGGGTTAAGATGAGAAGAAACCGGTAATTCGCTCAGCATGATCGCAAAGAAATCGTGTTCACCATCTATAGGTATTATAGAAAAAGGTTCCTGAAGAAAAGGTTTGGTGACGGTTTCCAAGTAGTCACTTATTATTCGTTAATATAATAAGATTTTTGGGATATCTTAAAGCTGGTTCTTTCAGGCGCTCATTTCACATAAGCTATTGGAATGACCATTGATAAGAAGGAAATCATTCGATTGTTTTACGCCAACTTGTCTTCCATGAGATAATAAGACAATCCAAACAAATTTCCTCGGTTTTCAAATTGAAATAAAAAGTAATTTTATAGTCAGATTGTTTTGCGCAAATACTTTCAAAGAATATTAAACTAATAAATAAAAACATATTTTTAGATGGAAAGTATGTTTTTTTGAAAACAAAGCGAACTAAAAATAACGAAGTTTTCGCAATAAAGCCTGTCAATACCAGAACTCAGGGAGTACTCTGAATTAATTCATCTTAGAATTAAAATTTCCAGTAACAAAATCTATAAGAATTATTATCTTTATTTAAGTGCATGTTTTTAGAAACGCGTCACTTTACTTTATAAATATTTCACTTTTGGATGAGGTGACTCCCACAAGGGTAGGAAGAATTCTTGGCCATGGGATTGCAGGCAATGACCATAAAAGAGTTGGGTTGTTGGCCAAGGGTTCAACGGTCGTATTTAACTTGCCTGATTCCAGCGTTACTATTGTATTTTCAGAAACACCGGCTAGGTCGGCCAATTGTTCCTGCGTTAAATTTTTTCCTGGTCGTATCTGCCGAATATGTGTACCTAAAACCTTTAATTTTTTAAGATTTCTTGACTTAACCTTGTGTTTTCCCACAAAGCCAAAAATCTCTTAAAATCTCGTTGATTGTCCTACTAACTTTGGTTGCTTGCTGCGCTTTGCCCCGAAAGAATTAATATCTAAAATGGTTTATCCCTTAGGTGGACACAATAATTCTATCTTTAAAAGCGCCAGTTACTGTATCATCTATTCTATACGTAAAAACAATGCTATCCTCAGGAAAAAATTAATCATGACGGTAGGAGAATGGATAATGAACCGGTTATATACAAAACTATGGTAACTTTTATTGTATTTTTTTAGGGAAAATTGATGGGGTCAATCTTGAACAATCGTTTATTTAAAAATGGAAAGTATAATCATTATTCCAATTATAACTGCAGCATTGATAACATATGGTGTTATTGAATTTATACGCCATACAGCTCACCTGAAAAGAATACCTTACAGAATTCATGTGAATGGCACAAGGGGGAAATCAAGTGTTACTCGTCTCATTGGGGCAGGACTTAGGGCTGGTGGGTACAATACTATAACAAAGGTAACCGGCACATACCCCCGAATCGTATTATCGGATGGCAGTGAAATAGCAATACCGAGAAAGGAAAAAGCCAACATCCTGGAGCAATTAAAAATTGTGAAGTTTTGCGCTGATAAAAAAGCAGATGTATTGTTGATAGAATGTATGGCTTTGCAGCCGAATTTTCAACGTATTACCGAACATCAAATGGTTCGTGCAACGCACGGAGTTATTACCAATATTCGATTAGATCATCTTGATGTAATGGGCCCGTGTCTTGAAGATGTTGCTGAAGCTTTGGCAGGAACAATACCAAAAAATTCAAAACTCTATACCGCTGAAGACCGGATGGTGCATGTATTGCAAAAAAAAGCTGAAAAACTTTGCACTGATTTATTCATTGCCGATAAAGGAAATTTAACCATTCAGGAAATGGAAGGGTTCACGTACTTTGAGCACCCTGAAAATGTTTCTTTGTCCCTGCTAGTATGTGAACACATGTCAGTTAACCGGCAGGTTGCCCTTCGGGCAATGAAAAAATCAATTCCTGATGAAGGAGTTTTGAGAAAGTACGCCTATAAACACGGCGAATCAAAAATACATTTCTATAACGCACTTGCTGCCAATGACCCCGAATCATCATTCATGATTTGGAAACAAATAAGATCAAACGAGAGTAATCAAAAGCAATACATCATTGTATTAAACTCAAGGAAGGACAGAAAAGACCGTTCGGAACAATTGATAGACATGATTTCTAAATGCTTGTTCGATTATCTTGCCTTGACTGGAGAGAATAGTCAACAAGTTCGCCAGATGGCCTTGAATAAGGGTATAACAAATAATAAGATTATGTCAATCGGGCTTAAATCGCCAGAAGAACAACTTGAAGAATTGATAAGCCCTATTAATAAAGACGCAGTTATTGTGGCCTTTGGAAACATGGGGGCTGGTGGTGCGGAACTAAGTAAATTATTTGAAGAAAAACACTACGTATTATGATAGAACTAGCCGTCACATTGGGAATTATTATTTCCTTGTTTTTTATCGAGGCTTTCGGCATGGCAGCCGGAGGAATAATCATCCCTGGATATGTCGCCTTACAAATAGGAAGCCCAGACAGGATTATCGGCTTAGTCATTATATCCCTGCTTACATTCCTTATCATCAAACTAATTGGTCGATATACTTTTCTTTTTGGAAGAAGACAAATGGTAGTTTCCTTATTGATCGGAACAATACTGGCAATATTTTCACACCACTTCATGTTCTTCAATACTCAGGAGAGTACAGTTGAATTTTCAGCTGTTGGATGGGTTGTTCCAGGACTCGTTGCTCATTGGTCAGTGAAACAAGGGTACTTAAAAACGTTATCTATTCTGGCAATCACATCGGTGTTAGTCAGGTTGATTGTCATTGCTGTTTATAATTTCAACCCTATTCCAAATTTTTATTAAGATGAAGATTTCAATCAGATCTACGGACGTACTCGGCATCTTAGGGGCAATCTCCATTGCGCTTATGCTATGGGTAGAGTTGACCAAGAAGGAAATGAAGCAACCTTATTTTGAAGAAAAACAAGCTGCTGCTCAGCGAATGTATGAATCAATAAATTATTTAAAAAACAAATATTTTAAAAACGAGATATCAGTTGATAATATTAACGACCCCAACGAAAGTAAAATTATCGGCACCCAATTCTCAGAGATAACTTCCGGTAAAGGATCATTGCCTATTAAACTAAGCACGGTAAATCCGAATTTTTCCGCATTGATTGTTGAACTTTTCAAATACGCGGAATTGAAAAAGGGCGACCATATTGCGATATGCGGTACAGGTTCCTTCCCGGCACTAAACATTGCGGTGTGTACAGCAGCGGAAGTTCTTGGACTTAAGGTAAGCTTTATCGGTTCCGTCACATCATCATCATGGGGAGCCAACGATCCTGACTATACTTATTTGGACATACATGCTGGTTTAATTGAAGGAGGTTTATTAAAACAAAAAATAATCGCTTCTTCTATTGGTGGTAACGAGGACTTAGGAAGAACCTTGAGTGCCGAAGGACGCGCACTGGCAATAGAGGCAATTAGTAGAAACAACCTGGAAATTATAAATGCCAAAACCCTGCATGAAAATATAAGGATAAGAATGGAGATTTTTAAGAAACAAGAGCAATTAATCAATAAAGAAATTAAAGTATTTGTAAATATTGGAGGTGGTATAGCAAGCTTAGGAAGCGTGGAAAATTCAAATACGTTACCCTCCGGCTTTCTGGATAATATCAAATTGAGCGATTTCCGCGATAAATATGGAGTTATTTTTGAAATGACCGCTAACCAAAAGAAAATTATAAATCTGTTAAATTTAAATAGCTTGCTAAAGAGACACAACATGCCAACAGATCCTGTTCCCCTTCCTGAAGTTGGCAGCGGAGAATTATTTTATATGCTTAAATATGATTATCAAAATGTAGGTATCGCCCTATTTGTTCTGGTATCTATTTTAGCGAGTATTATAATTTATGATAAAAAACAAAATGCACTTGGTAAAAATGTAGTCTATGAAAATAATGAAGCTTCTAATTTCCTGTCTGACAGTCTTTAGTTTATTTTTAACGTCATCCATCCAGGCTTTAGGTCAGGATAAAACTGAAATAGCGCCTGTGAAGTTTTTGGAAAGAGTGGCGATTCAGGGAAAGAATGAATACACATATTATATACTTTCCCAAAAAGTAACAACTTCCTATCGCATTGAAGGGCCAGGAAAACTTTATGTTAATTTCAGGGTAGGATTAACGGGAGATAGTTTTAAATCCAAAGCCTCCGCTATTAAGATCGTTCAATCGGAATATATGGTGAAGACGTACAAACTACCTGAATTATTTGCCGATAGTTTAAAAGCAAAAAATAGTTTTATAAATGGATTCCCGACAAAAATACAAAAGTTTGAAATAGATGTTCCGCCCGGTAAGCACACGTACCGGATTTACAGTACGAATGAAGATCCGAATGTTTATGTGAGGTCCTTTTACCAGGAGTACCCTAAACCAGTGTGGGAAGATTTAATACCGATAAATCAACCATCGAAAAAAGAAGTGAGGTATGTAAAATCGAAAAAAGTACTGGAGTACTACACGCTAACAAAAAAAGAAGAGTACAAATTTTCAATAAAGGACACTTCTCAAATACGACTTATAATAAGGCCCTCATTCGACAACAAAATGCTGGAAGATACCAAAATCAACATAAGTTTGATTAATAAAACAACCGGCGAAGAGCAATCTTATAAATTTTCCTCAAAGCGAGCTAACGATATTGAATTTGTAAATGACCTAAAAAACATTCCCGGAAAATTAGTCACTTTCTATGTCGCTTTACACAAACCAAAAAACGGTGAGGATATTTATGATGTTCGGGTTTTGAGCGGTGTAAAATCAGCGGTGATTCGTATGTCTTATAACAAAAAATTGAAAAAATGAAATGGTTAGTTTCTTTATTGTGCACCTCTGTATTAGTTCTCCACATGAATTATACACATGCGCAAGTTATTGATTCGCCGAATGGCGAAAAAGTCTGGTATGCCATATACCTCCACAAAAAAATAAGCGCCAGATGGTCTATTGATAATCTTTCCCTGGCAGGAATGCGTTCTTTACAGCACGATTTCTGGTTTTTTCAAAATAATCTTGGATTGAATTTTAAGATCAACCGCTTATTAAGTATATCAGCAGGGTATGGACATTCTTTATATGCCTATAGCCCCTGGTGGGATGATCATTACCAGCAAAAACCAAATTTTTTGAATACGGTAAGTTTTCATTCCATGTTGTTTAGTCTGCAAAGGAAAACTGAAATTGGAAGGAAATTCCAATTAAATAATGAGTTAATAGTACAATACTATATACCAAAATTTGAAAAATATGAAACACGATTTCATTACACGGTCCGGTTCAGTTATCGAAAACGAAATCTTCCCTTAGGATTGACCCCATCCTTAGAAGGTGGAGTGTATTATTATTTAAATGGCGTAAAAACAAATTACTACGATAAAGATTTTAATATTATATCATATGCCTCACCGGATGGAATTCATAGATTCAGGGGCAAAGTTGGAATAAACCTTGTTCCCATCAAAGAGCTTAGAAATTTATCGGTTACGCTATATTACGGAATCAACAGGGAATTTAACTTGAAGGGATTCGGCAACAATTTAAACATTGAACATCCCTCACGCTCAGGAAATAGAACTTTGACTACTTACCCATTTAACAACTACTATATTTTTGGATGTCAATTGAATTATTCTTTCTAACGCTTATGATGGTTTGTATTTGTCCGTTATGAAAATTATGATAAATTGATAATGACAAGGGGGATAATTTTTATTTTCAGCACCTTACTAACTATTTCATATGATAGACTACATTATAAAAATGTTGTTGCATATTTGCATATGCAAACCACGAGGCCAATAGTTAGTATAAACATTTTTGATCCAGGAATTGAATTAATTTCATTTCAATTCTGGATTTCTAAATTTCAAAACGACCAAGTCAGTACGGGGGGAGCCAATTCTTCCAGTTTATTTACCGGATGAGTGGGGATACGGTTAAGCACGTCTTCCAACCATTCATACGGATTGATATTGTTGATCTTGCATGTGCCCAGGAATGAATACAACATGGCAGCATTCTGTGCAGCCCTATGAGAGCCTGCAAACAAATAGTTCTTTCTTCCAATGTTATGTAAAGCTTTACATAAGATTGGTTATGCATAGTAAATAATTATGCAAAGCTACCAGTCTTAAGTGCCTGATTTCCACTAATGCGCTGGGTCAACTCCGAGAAACACTTTACATAATATTCTGCTTAATTTTCTGGTACCAGCAATATTGCTGCCACGAAAATTAAGCAAGTCATGGAATCAAAATCTAAAACGTTTGAAGATCTAACTTTAAACGCTGCAAAGTTTTTAACTAAAAAACTAAAGCGAACATCCGGAACGGCTAAGCATTACCGTTGTTTGTGGAGAAAAGTAAAAAGGTTCATGAACGCGCAGAGGATCAGGCAATTTGATTCTGCTGTAGGAAAAGACTATTTGCTAAAGCAATTTGGTAATCGCGATTATAATCAATTATCAAAAGGAGAAAAAGATCTTGTCAGGGCGGTGAGTGTTTTATCTGAATTTCATAAGACTGCCAGGATACAGCCTGTAAAAGAACAACCTGTTTTTAAGGGGGCGATCGGCAAGGCCATGACGGGATATTTATACCATAGAATTTCCCTGAGGCTTAGCAAACATACCATTGAGGAAGGCGAGCAGCATCTCTATCGTTTTTTGTGTCATCTGAACACAGCCAAGGTTGATTCAATTAAAGAGATCAATCAGTTGCATATAATAAAGTTTGTCCAAGCTATTAATCCAAAGTTTTCAACGTTAACTCATCGTACGCTGGAATCCATCAGAGGCTTCCTTAAATATTTACATCAGCAAAATTTACTCGATCATGACCTGGCGGCGATGGTTCCAAAAGATAGCTACAAAAGGCAACCGAAACTTCCTTCTACGTATTCCCCCCAGGAAATAGAAAAAATGATCGCCTCCATCGATCGTGGAAATGCTACCGGAAAACGTAACTATGCCATTGTGTTATTAGCATCCCGTCTTGGCCTGAGGGCATCCGATATTGCCAATCTTAAATTTGAAAATTTACTATGGGACAAAAGTATGATCGTACTCAACCAATACAAAACCGGAAAAAGAATACAGTTACCCATTTTACCGGAAGTAGGCAATGCTATTATTGATTATCTCAAATATGGTCGGCCAAAATCGGATCATCGATTTATTTTTCTTCTTGCCCGATCTCCTTATAGTCCTGTGTACAGCGGAGCAATTACCGGTATTGTTCATTCGTATTTTGTAAAGTCAGGCATAAATATCGCCCATAGGAAGCATGGCCCTCATGCTCTTCGTCATAGTCTTGCAGGCATTCTTTTGGATAAAGAAACCACATTGCCGGTCATATCAGAAGTTCTGGGACATCAGGACACTGCATCAACAAGCTATTACCTTAGAATAGATCTCAGATCAATGAGAAAATGTCCGCTGGAGGTACCACCCGTTCACGCATCTTTTTATCAACAAAAAGGAGGGTATTTTTATGCATAACCAATTTAAGGGTGTCTATGCCCCATATATCAAACAGTATATTGATTTTAAGAGAAGCCTGGGTTTTAAATACAAAACCGAAGCAACCATCTTTACCTATTTTGATCATTTTACAATAAAGAGAGCTGAGAAAACTATTGGTATTACCAAGGATCTGGCTGAAGCGTGGAGTAAATTAAATTCAAATGAATCGAGTTCTTATAAGTATCATAGGTGCGTATGCCTAAATCAATTAGCTTCTTATCTATGCAAAATAGGCTTCCCTTTCTATGTACTACAACTACCGCGCAATAAAAGTACGTTTACTCCTCATATTTTTTCAGGTGCACAAATAGCTGCACTTTTTAAAGCCTGCGATGGTATCTGTGGTAAAAAAAAGAATGGATACAGCGATTATTATCCTTCCTGCTCTTATCCGGCTTCTGTATGCTACTGGTTTACGTATCAGTGAAGCTTTAGCTTTAAAAGACAGAGACCTCAATCTTACAGACAATTACCTTATTGTTCGAGATAGTAAAAATGGTAAAGAGCGCCTGATCCCTATCTCATCATCTCTGTCAGAAGTTTTATCAGAATACGTGAGATATAAAAAATTACTTCCATTATCGGAGCCGGCAAGCGATCACCTTTTTATTACTCTTTCAGGAAGTAGCTGTAATACGGATCATGTCCGCAAGTGGTTCAAAAAAATATTAGGGATAGCTGGAATATCGCTCCATGATCAGGGACCCAGGTTGCATGATCTTCGGCACACCTTTAGCGTTCATTCTCTGGCTATGATGGCAGAGGCAGGCATCGATCTATATTGTTCACTGCCTACGCTTTCTACCTATCTGGGGCATCAGTCTCTTGAAGCGACAAATGCCTATGTGAGATTAACCGGTGAAATGTATCCTGGTTTACTTAAGGATGTCGATTTAATTTGTTTAAATGTATTTCCTAACACTGAATATTATGCAGCCTACTGATTTTTCCAAATATCTGACAAGCTTCCTGACAAAGTATCTGTCTCATGAAAGAGGAGCAAGTCCCAACACCATTACATCTTACAGAGATACCTTTGTTTTATTGATCGCTTTTTTGGAATCCAGAGGTATAAAATTAAATAAGCTAACCATAGGAAAGATAACCCGTGATGTAATAATTGATTTTCTTGAATGGGTGCAATTAGAACGGAAAAATAGCAATGCTACCAGAAACGCCCGATTGTCAGCTATTCATTCTTTCCTTAAATATCTGCAATATCAGCAACCGGAAAATCTTTATCAATATCAACAGATCCTATCCATTCAAATGAAAAAAGCGGATCAAGCGACAATGAGTTACTTATCCATTGAAGGTATAACGCTTCTTTTACAGCAACCAGATATAGCAACCAGTAAAGGAAGAAGGGATCTTGCGTTACTGTCACTAATGTATGATACAGGATCAAGAGTTCAGGAAGTTATTGAGCTTACTCCATCCTGCATAAGACTGGATAACCCCTCAACAATAAAAGTTACGGGAAAAGGCAGGAAAACACGTGTCATTCCTATGCTTGAGGGACAGGTAAAACTTTTGCAGAATTATATGCACGAACATAAACTAACAGAACCTGCTGCCAATATGTATCCTCTGTTTTTTAATAGCCGTCATGAAAAACTTACAAGAGCCGGCGTTAATCATATCCTGCTTAAATATGCGACGATGGCGAAAGCAAAAAAAGCAAGGCTTATTCCTGAACATTTTAGCTGTCATAGTCTACGACACTCTAAAGCGATGCATTTATTACAGGCTGGCGTCAATCTGGTATATATCAAAGATATTTTGGGTCATGTGTCTGTAACAACTACCGAAATTTACGCCAGAGTTGACTCTCGCAAGAAAAGAGAAGCGATCGAAAAAGCATATGCTGATGTAGCCCCAAAAGAAAATCCTATGTGGTTAAAAAGCGATAACCTGTTAGATTGGCTGAAAAGCTTCTAAACAAGCCAAATATTATGTAAAGTAATACTGCTTAGTACTGATGCAACATGTTGAAACAGACCTGAAAAACAATATTACTTTGCATAATTATTTACTATGCATAACCAATAGCTACCGGCCGGATAGCATTTTCCACCAGGTTATTATCAATCTCCTATCAATGTCGTTTCCGGAATTGTCATGGATAACGAAACGGGGAAGAGGTATAGGTTTGGCTTCAAAAGCAACAGATCCAAGAGAAGTTCCGTTGTTAGTGACATTCACGCTAACATTTCTTTGCGTAGGGATTATTGTAACGCTTTGGGGATTATTACCATTAATAATAGATGCTCCCGATGCGCTAAAGGTGGGGTTGTAACCCGTGCCTAATGCGGGAACTTCAATGTTTACAATGTTTGCACAGTTCATATAAAGTGTAGGCGCGTTCCCTGTTGTTACTCTAATTACGGGCTGCGCAACAAAGTATACTACTTCCTGCGTTAAAGTTGTATCGGCTAGTTTGATTTGCACTTCAAAGGTGTTCTTCGCGATCAAAGTTTTCGGATCATACTTTCCTTCAGCAGATGCAGTAAACTCGATTTTTCCCATCGCAACGCCTCTGTTAGGACCCACCACCTCAATTACGCGCTGACCGTTAGCAAAAAACTCAAGCCTCTGGCGTGAATTAGAAGCTTAGAAGCAGCGAGTATGTAAGTATTTCAAAGGCCGTCTGTAATCAGGATAAATGCCCACGTCGCCAAATCCTTTTCCCTTCCACACCTCAAACGTTTCGATCTCAGCGGCTCGAAGCATGAATGAAATGTATCCCTCCCAGTTCGATTCGGCTTTCATTTGCTCGGCTGTTACCAGGGACAAATTAATTGCCTTTTTGTATTGCCTGGTTTCAATCATTGAGTTGATATGATTGAGAATCGGATGATTGAAACGAACAATGGGCTGTCGCAACTCCTGTGCGATCAGGAGCCCGGTGGAATACAAAAGCAATACGAGAATGCCAGGAGCTCTCCGCATTGTTGTGTCGGTTGCTTGGGAATGTAAAATATAAGAAAAAATAAACTCCAGACAAGCTACCATTAGGAAGTTTAATTCAAATTAGTGTGAATTTTACCTTCCTTAGTTGTGGATGTCCAAGTCTGTTCCAGACCAGGACCAAACAATCGTCAAGCCAAAAACTATTTTACAAAATAGAAAAGTCTTTGCATGAATTTTATATAGAAATGAAAAGTTTGTTCTTATACAGCCAATAGCATATATACCACAAAGCCGCCCATACTGCCAGACTGGTCATGATGCCCACTGTCAGGGCCCCGCCCCACGAGAACAAAGCACTTGTAAACGGAGTAAATATCGCACTCAATATTCCGGCACCGCCTACGTGCATGAAGAGATAAATAAAAATGGAGTTCATGCCAACAATAATAAAAAATTTCGATCCCTCGTTGAATTCTTTTTTTACATCCATTAACCAGTAAAAGAAGCAAAGCACCAAAATAGCCCAACCTCCGCTGGCCAGCACAAAAGACGAAGTAGCAATCTTCTTAATAATTGGAGTGATATTGAATAAATCGAGTGAGTAACCTGCCACTAAGCCGGCTAACCCCGCCATCACCAAAATCTGTATCTTCTTTGAAGCTGGCCGATCACTCATCAGCAGCCTTCCGCACATAACGCCCCACACCGTGTGCGCTATGGTCGGGATAGCATTCAACGAAGCCCAGATGCTCGCTTTGTCGACACCTTCAATTTTATTATTCACCCATGCACCAAGGTTTTCATACGGCACCCAGGGGTGATTAAACCCTTCGACAGGAAAAAATCTGTAGGCGAGATCCGTCAATAAAAGAACTACCAAACTGAAGATCAAATGGAACGACAAGGGTTTTTTCATGATCAGGAAGGCGACCAGATAGGTGACCGATAACTGCGCCAGTACGTTCTGAAATCTGAAAACAATTTTCCCCGGATCAATACAATACAAAGCCCATCCGAAAAATAACAACAGGAATGAACGCTTCAATGCGTGCAGGAATATGGTATTATCTGAATCCCCTTTTTTTATCCTGTTAGCCACGGCGAATGGAATAGCCACGCCTACAATAAACATAAAAAAAGGTTGTATCAGGTCCCAAAAATGTAATCCATGCCATTCATGATGGGTGAATATGTGAGAAACATATTCCATAACAGCATTCCCCTTGACGGACTCCAAGTGCTCATAAAGTCTGGTGCCTTCCCCAACCAGAAGAAACATCGTAATGCCACGAAACAAATCCACTGAGGTCATCCTACCCAAAATAAGGGGAGGGTTTTCGGAAATTCTATTCATTTTGGTTTTATCGGTAATGCTGATAATTAATAAAAATCACTAAAGGGCAACCACTTTACTTTGCCTGATAATATCAGGGAAGGTACGCCTCCTTTTCATAAATATGAATAAAAAAAGAATCAGATCATGAAGAGTTTGTTAAACGGGGAAATATTCCGGTGTGCAAAAATGAACCTGGCAAACTCCATTTAACCCTTCTTATTTACAAACTGAACAAAACCGTGCATTTTAATGAGAATTCTTTCTTCAATGGAGGTCGAGGGTATGGGTAAACATCAAGCCCATTCCGTCAACAGTAAATACCTTTCTGTAGAATTGAAATGCGACTCCACTACAAAAAAGAACCTTCCTGAATCTTCAGGAAGGTTCTTTTGATATAATATAACAAAGTCAATCTTTCTTTGCAATAACATCCTTCGGAAGTGACTGTCTCTCCGGGGTGCGTTTCGTTTTCTTCTGAACGAAAGCCACGCCATTGGAGTCAACGGATAAGACAACTATAATCTCAGGATTGTGCATCGTGATATAATATTTAGTGATGCCATCTTTCAACATTTCATAAACATGGGCAATCGTAAATGCACTCGTTTTATTCTCCAAACTTGTTTTTTTCTGAATGAAGCCCGTTTGAATAGTAAGGGGAAGGTCATCCACTGATCTTACTTTGCGGCTAGTGGCGATAAGCTTTCCTTCTTCACTAAAAAAAGCGAGATAAGAATTGCCCAGGTGGGAGAACCGTGCCTTTGTGATTTTTTTTGGCAGGGAGGACCATCGTACATTACTTGCACCCTGAAAGGATTCCTGAAAACTACTCAGCACAGAAGCGCTCACCTGAATACTATCCTGAGCTTTGAGATTGGTCAGGGAGATTACCATTAATACTGCCCCGATAATGATGTTCTTTTTCATAACCGTTTTGTTTAAGTGGAAAATTTGTTTCCCCTTCATGAAACAAGCGTGGAAAAGTAACCTTCATTTTTTAAGAAAAAAACGTTAACTTTAGTTTACCTGCCCTCGGAGAAAAAAATCTGATCGCAGGGTTACCTTCGATTTCCTTTTTCATAAAGGCTAAATCATATGTCAGATAACCGCATCATATTGAAAATACGGACAGGAGGGCAAGCGGAATTGGGGATGATCTATGAAGAGCACCGGACAGAATTTATCCATTGGATAACCCGGGAATTTCATTGCTCCATGGACGACAGCAAGGACATCTATCAACTTACCATCCTTATTTTTTATGAAAACGTGAAGTCAGGGAAACTTGAACACCTGGTGAGCAGCGTTAAGACATACCTTTTTGGCATCGGTAAAAACGTAGCCAGGGAAAATATGAGGAAAGCCAAAAGAAACGTCCCGATCAATCAGGAAAAATGGCTTAAAGAATACCTGATCGATGAGCCTGAACAACCGGTGGACGAAAATCTTTTCACAATTGCACAAAATGCGCTAAAGGATTTGGGACAACCCTGTCAACAACTGTTGGAGCTGTATTATTATGAAAAGAAAAGCATGGAAGAGATAAGTGAAAAGTTGAATTATAAGAATGCGGATACGGCTAAAAATCAAAAATGCAAGTGTATGGCAAGGCTGCGCAAACTTTTTGGAAAAGAACAGATTTCAACCGCTATCCACAACGCATTATGAAAAATTCTATACACGATATTGACCTCATTGAACGATATTTTGAGAATAATATGTCAGACGCAGAAGTCGGCAAGGTCAAGGAGCGCCTGGAAAACGATTCTGAATTTCAAAAACTTTTTAATCGGGAGAAATTACTCATTAACACAATCCGGTACCAGGCAGCCCAACAGGATCTGAATTACCTCAAACAGCTCGAACGATCTTTAAATCAAAACAAGGTTACGAACTTCCATCGTTACTGGTATTATTTTGCGGCTGCTGCTTGTGTTGGGTTGATTGCATTGGCTGTACTTATCCCCTCATTTAATCGCGGATCTGAACCCATATTTGAAGCCTATTTTAAACCGTTTCCTAACATCTTTGAACCAAACCTGCGTTCGAACACTGAACCCACTTCCAGAACGCTGGCTTTCCTGGCTTATGATCAGGGCGATTACAAGCGTGCTTCCGCTTTATTCGCAGCCCTTATAAATGAAAAGGAAGACCCTGGGATGTTGATGTTATTAGGTAACTCGAATTTAATGCTGGAAAAGACGAAAGAAGCTAAAGAGAATTTCATGGATCTTATAGTAAACTATAATGACCTTGACCTGGAAGCAAAATGGTATCTGGGACTTTGCTACCTGAAAACCGCGGAAATTGAACAAGCCAGAAATGTCTTCACTGAAATTTCCCGTTCAGAAAATTCCTACAGCGTAAAAGCTTCGGAGGTCCTTGAAAAGTTGCGTTAATGAACCCGGTTTGGTCTATATTTAAGATAAGTAAGAAAAGCAAGTAAACGTCAGGCCAGGGGTTATTTAATCGATGAAAGTTTTTCAACTTCATTAATTTCAAAATATTGTTCCTAAAACCTTACCTTTCCTAAGTTACGGCACCAGGGAATACACATGATGTTTGCTTTCATCCTTAGTTTATGGTTTTTCAATGGCGGACTTCACTCAGGATCCGCTGCTGACAGTATACCAGGAAATGTTCTATGGACAATCAGTGCGATACCCTCTTCGGTAAGGCTTGATCCAACGACTTCTGATGTAATCCTTGATGATAAGCGTACAACTTATCCGATCCGTGAAGCCTCCGGGGGTTCCCTTTTGCAACGCAACTGGGTGTACGATGGAAAGGTTGTATCGCTTTCTGGCGCCAGAGGTGAGTATGTCTCTTTCCAACTCGTGATTGCAAATAAATCTAAAGAAACCTTAAAGGATATTTCTGTAAAGATGTCTCCCTTCAGAGCTCATTCCGTAAAATTTAAAAATCACCCTGAATTGTTTCTGGAATGGTCGGTGGAGGTCCAAACCCCCAGCACAGGATATCCCAAGGCTTCCCTTGGCATAGGATGGTATCCGGATGCATTGATCCCTTTTAAATATGTACAACAGGATAGCACAACGGTCAATGGAAGGTGGGTTTACCCTTTGTGGTTACCCGATTTCAACAACCGCATACACCATCAGCAATCTCTGATCATTTGGGTTGATCAATACATTCCTTTTCGTTCGGAAGAAGCGCCTCCGGGTGAGTACACCAGTGAAATTACCGTCACGGTGAAGGGGATCTCCCGAAAGATCCCGGTAATGATAAATGTCTGGAATTTTGCCATACCTAACGAGAACAAACTGATGGCGAGCCTTCAGCAGGAAGGATTTCTAAGCGGCATGGATCAGGAAACAGAACTTGAAGTTTACCAGTTATTCAAACGCAACCGCATTGGCCTGATGGATCCCAACTATCGGCCAACGCTAACCATAACGAAAGGTAAGAAAGTAAATATTGACTGGACGGAATACGATCATCGATTAAAAAAGTATTTAACCGGAGAGGCCTTTACCGGGAAATATGGCTATGAATATGGTCCGGGCTATAACGAGCCTCTGGAAACTTTGATGCTTCCTTTTGATGTCTATGGGAAACACAAAACATTGGGATGGCCCGATGTGGGACCACCAGAGACGGAAAAACTTCCTGAAAACAGATCGGTATATATCAAAGCTATCCAGGAGGTAAAAAAACATCTGTCAGGCATTATTCCAAAAGGCAAGACGGATCTGATCATGTACCTGAATGGCCTGGATGAATCCTATTTTCCAGAGGCCTGGGCGCGAATGGTCGACTACGGAAATTTGTTCCACAAATATTTTCCGGAAGTCCACTATCGAATAGATGGCGGTTACAGTGACGAAGCGATGCAGATCGTTCATAAATCGGTCGATTATCTCAGCGCCCACACGCTGAATTACAATATGCAAACCATAACAAAATTCAGGAAACTCGGCGTAAAAGACTGGCTTTACGGACCTATGATTTACGAAAGCAAGGTGAATGGATGGGTGGGTAGTTCCACGTTCATTGACCTGCCTTTGGTAAATGACCGGGCGATCAGCTGGAGCTGCTGGAAATACGGAACCATGTCATGGCTGGGGTGGGGCATTGCCTACGCCTGGGAAAGGGCATGGTATGATCCGGAATTATGGAAAGATGTTTATAAACAGGGAGCGGAAATGGATATGGAGTTTGATCATAAAAAGACGAATGGAAATGCGTTGCTGATGTATAGCCCGGGCGTTGTACCCAATGTTGACGGCGTCTGCCCCTCCATCAGATTGAAAATGATGCGCAATGGTGTGCAGGAATACGAATATTTACGAATGCTTTCCGCGATGGACGGAAATAATTTACGCGCTGACAGCATTGTCAATACGATCATCGGCAAACCCTTCGGAGATCAGGCAATAGGCCGGGTAGATGTGTGGAAATATGATGCCCAAAAATGGGACGAAGCCCGCAATAACCTCGGCACCCTGATTCACGCCGCCATGCAAAATGTCAGGTAGGGCCCGCCGGGTTATCGGATACCAGCTTTCCGCTTTTTGCTTTCTGCTTTCTGCTTCCTCGGTGGTTCCATCATTAGTTCTTCAACGACTTTCCGCCTTTGTTCAATGGAAGAATTATTTTGATACCATCGATGATTTTTACTCAAACCAGGATTCCACTTTATGAACGCCTTCGAAGCCGTCACACTTCCTGTGGTATCCATCTTAAACAAACCTGCTCCCCCACGCGCGGCAACCAGTACAGCCATCTGATCCCAGCTTGGCCGGAATTGCCATCCGGGATGAGCCAGACTATATAATCGATAAGCTTCATGAATCGGATTTTCACGAGTGGTATTTGCCATCATTTCTGTACCGGTAAATACATTATCTCCTAACTCATTTGGCACAAACCATAGTTCAATAGGCCAATGGTTGATAACGTATTCTGATTTGTCCGGCGCAAGATGAAAATTATAACTGGAACCCTCAGGAAGTTTACCTCCAGCTATGATAAGGCGTTTTACTTTCTTACGAATGAGCGCCATGCCGTCTAATGAACTGATTGCATCGGGTTGGGACTGCATAAGGTGGTATAAATTTGTTAGCGGGCCGACAGTCAGAATTACGACGCTGGTATCTTTTTCCCTTTCCAAAAGCTGCCGGTACAGGGTAACAGAGTTCGGTGCGTTGCTGGAATCTTTCAAATCATTCGGAAATCGCAACGCAAGATCTTTATTATAAACGGTTAGGCCCTTCGCACCCAATGAATCCTGGGAATTTTTTAAAGTTCCCACAAGAATATTGGGACGATTATAAAAAGTGTTTATGGCATCCAGTGCAGGGGCCCCAAATTTGACGGGCATTGACACCATCATACCAAGAATTTCTAACTCACCTTTATCCGCGAGGGCATGCAGAACTGCCATCGCACCAACATCATCACAATCTTCTGCAATATCAGTATCAAAAATGATTTTTGGAGTCAGGCCCGGTTTGAGGCTTTGTTTTGCTTCCTGTCGTGTACTTGCTTCATGCTTACCCGGATTGTTAACTTTGGTTTTTTTTAAACTGGCAGCTGCTGGCACAACATCCTGAGATACACCCGGAATAAAAAGCACGGACGCCATAAGGGATATCAAAAAACATTTCATAATCTTCATCCAATAATCAAGTTTCAAAAAACACTTCGATTCAGTCTGGCTAAAGTTAAAAATTCATCTGTATTATCTGCAAGTCAGTGCCCAATCATTCTGATATTTCATATTACCAGGAACCTATTCTTCCTTTTTCAATTGCCCCAGCCCATCAGGAAGTGAAGTTAGATATGACATCAGGTCAGCTATTTCCAAAGTAGTGAGCTGTTGATGCAACCCCGGGGGCATCAGGGAAACACTTAGTGGTGTAATTGAAGTAATCTCATTTCGCGCAATCCGCGCTCTCGCACCCGGACCTGTTTCAATGATAATGGTTTCCGGTAATTGCTCTTTAATTATTCCCGTATACGTATTTGTATTTCCCGTTACCTTCGAGGTTTCATATTCACGCGCGAAGCTGGCGCTGGGAAAAACTATGGCCTCAAGGATATCATGTTGGGAACGAATTTCGCCAATATTCGTAAGGTCAGGACCAAAATCTCCCCCATTCTCAATAACCGTATGACAAGTTGAACAGAGTGCTTTACCAAAAAAAAGTTTCCGACCCTCACCAACGTCTCCTCCCTTTAGCTTTGCCTCCATTTCGTGAAGCTCCGTCAACCTTGTTGCCTGACGTTGACGCAAAGTCTGCATAAGGGGCGCGGCAGATTCCCTTACGGGAAGCGGAAATGATTCAACCAGTTTTTGCATATCCGGGAACGAAAGGTAATCCAAACGATTTTGCGCAGAGAGCAGCGTGGTTATCAGGGCGTTTCCAACCTCTACACTCTGACTACCTTCAAAGGAATTGACGAGTGCAGGCAAAAGATAAGTATCGGCATCGCGAACTTTTTCACTTGCCAGTGTTAGTAATTGGGAATCGGTAAGTTCGGCCTGAACCAAAAGGCGCACTGCAAACTGCCGGACAGGAAACTCATTGTCAGGTCCTGCAAACTTTGCCAGGATGTTAAATTCCGCATCGGAGATCTTTGGTTCAGACATTATTTTTGCACTCATCGCTTGCAGGCGCAACGAGGCGGGAGTATTTCTGTTTTTCAGTATTTGATCGAGTCTGGAATTCAATTGTGGTGTGCTACGCGACTGAAGTAAATCCAAAACTTCTGCACGCATCACCGCATGCTCTCCTGTCAGTAGATCACCGAGTATTTGCACCCAGGCTTCGGGCAGTTTCTGTAAAGGGCTTTTTTGAATCGCCTCGAGCATACACAACTTATTGGCTATGGGCGAAGAGCTACTATTTAATTGAGCAGTGATAAATTTTTGTACATCACGGCTCCCACTAAAAGTCACCATGAGTTCAATAGTGGACGCCTTTTCGATTTCTGATAATGTCCCGTTAAAGCGTGCACCGAGAAATGTAACAATAAGGTCACTCCAATCAGGATGATGGGAAGCAACCCAAATTCCGGCTTTTAGTAAAACACCGTTTTTGGTTTGAAGAAAGGGAGCAAGCTGATTTTTTTTGAGTGGCGATCCATCTATCTGGTCTAGCACAATCAAAGCCGTTCTTCGCATATTCTCCGAGGAATTTTGCAATGCCTGTATCATCGGTTCGGTTTTGCCTAATAAAATAAGCGCGTAGGTAATGGCGTGTTCAACAAAGCGGTCATCGGGATTTGCCGAAGCTAAAATAAGGGGTTCAACTCCTCGTGCGTCACCAATTTGTCCGAGTGCCGTGGCTGCCTGACGACGAACAGGGGCTTCATCTTTTTGAACCATTTCCCCCAGCTTGTCCACGGCTTCCTTCGCTTTCGCTAATCCCAGAACCCGTGCTGCCGCAGTGCGAATGACAACGCTCTTATCGTCCAGAGCGGAAAGTAATCCATTCATAGCACCCGGTGTGCTGATGCGATAAAGCGCAAAAACTGCAGCCGCGCGGAGTTCTTCTCTACTTCCTGATTTTAATAAATTTTGCAAAGGTTCAACCGCATTCTCACCCAGTGTAATTAATTGTTCAAAAGCATTGTCGACAACGGCGGGCCGTGCATCCTGAAGCATATCCGCTAACGCGGTTGCTGACATCGACGGCAAATCCAACTGCCTTCCCCAGGGATCCTTTACAACGGGTGCATCCGCTTTTCTAATACGAAAAATACCGCCAGGAATATCAGTTTTTGCCACAACGGATAGCGGACATCCAGCAATAAACCATCCCCCCGTATTCACAACGATCAGGCTACCATCAGCATCCTGAAGCACATCGGTCGGATGAGTATCCAAACTGTCAGAGGTCATAAATGGCTCGTCTTCTGTGCGAAATGTGGCCCCATCCGATACCATGGTATGCCGCATAATGCGACCTGTATTGAATTGGGCGCTGAAAAGATTTCCATCAAAGGCCTCGCCAAACACTGTTCCCCTATACCGCATTAATCCTGCAGGTGAGACCCTCGGTAACTTTGTCATCACCGGCATAAGTTCCCCAGTTAATTTTAGTTTGTCCTCTTCAATGACGGACAAAGGTTTGGGATAGACCCCACCTTCAACCCAATGCATGAGCGCATCCCGCTGGCCATCTTTCGGATCGGTGAAATAGGTCATGGTACCGATCGTCTCTCCCGAAGGCATAAAGATCATTTCAATGGTGTTGTCAAACCCTCCACCGGAAACCGATTCAAGACCAGTTCCATCCGGCCGACACCGCCAGATGCGCGCTCCCTTACCTTTCAATTCCGTACCTTCCTTCGTTTGAATATTAAATCCGCGTCTGGCATCACACATATACATCCATCCGTCCGGACCAAAAAAAGGACCGCTGAGTGTGGCAGCGTTATGGCTGAGAGTCCAGCCACTGAGGATCACTTCACGTTTATCCGCGACTCCATCTCCATCAGTATCGGTAAAACGCAACAGGTCTGGGGGTGCCGTAACATAAAAACTTCCCTGGTAAAAGATACCTCCCATGGGGTAGGGAATTTTATCGGCAAAAATGTATTTTTTTTCATAGGTACCATCGGCATCCAAATCTTCCAGCAGGCGAATTTGAAAAGTTGGATTCTTGAGTACGTCTTCTGTAGACGTGGTTTTCCCGCTGGATTCAATCACGAAGAGCCGGCCCTTGTTGTCCAACGTTGCAAAATAAGGATAGGATACCAAATCAGCGGGGACAACCCTTTCAATAACAAATCCATCCGGTACACGCAATCCCGCGGCATGAGAAACTTTTTCGCTCGATTCTTTGACCTTTTCTCCTGAACAAGAGTTTAAAAGATAGACAATGCCTATTAGAATCCCTGAGATCAGTCCGCAACTTTTTATATTCATTTCAACCAGTTTGATATTTGCAATGCGTTTCTAAATCGATGTTATGCAAAATATGATATCGATCAGGATATTGACCCAAGACCTGTAATCCTTTTCCATTAGCGAATGAAAATATATCCCGATGTTCAATTTCGAATAAATTTTTCATGTTTTCATTAATATTCCGTTTGTGCAAGACAAAAAAAATTACGGTTAGCTCTATTCGGTACTCATGGTAATTTAATTACCGCAAAAGGACGGCTTATCATTGATTAAAACCAGGCGAATTGTCAGGCATTTTTAAGCACGGATTGTTTACGTATAAAAACAAAATAAATTATTCCCAGAATTACCAGCGGAAAAACCGGATCCAGCAGGGTGCCGCCGGATCCGAAAGCAAGATTCACCAAAGCAATGCTGGTACCTCCTACTCCCCAGGCAATCGTGGTAGGAATTGACCACACTTCCATTTGACGCTTTACATCAATGATACCCATCATACGATTCACAACCCAAAAAAGGCTGTCGTTAAAATAACTGAAGAAGAATGAACCCATCACAGCAGCCTGTGCGGCAAAGAGCAGATTTACGTGCGGAATTTCTGCAAGTATTGGGGCGGAAATAGAAGCGGATGTAATACAGGCCACCGTTCCTGAACCCTGAATAAGGCGCACGAGCGTTGAAACGACAAAAGGTATCATGATGGGGGAAATAGGCAACATGGCAATTTGTTCTGCTAGTTCGGTGCCTGCTCCACTATCTCTGACTACGGCGCCGAGCGCACCGCCCGCACCTGTAACCAGTAGTATTATTCCAGCGGACTGAAGCCCCTCTTCCAGTCTCACGGCGGTTGTTTTTCGGTCAAGATGAGGCACTAAAGTATACACAGCAATGAGGGTACTGATGGATAAAGCAATAATGGGTGCTCCTATAAAATTCAAAACCTGCGCTAATATCAGAACAACACCTTCCTGAGCATTCATCATTTCCGGAAAAAGATTAATGACTGCCTTTATAAAAATCAGGACTATGGGAACTACAATGGGAAGCAATGAAAGCCAAAGCCCCGGTAAACGCTTTTCATTTTTTTCCTGGACGTATTTATCGTAAATTATTTTATGATCCTCCCCTGATAATTCTTCAGCGTTAAAATCGGGATATTTTTTCTCCAGCTGTTGCGCGTACAAAACAATAGCGATAACACATGGAATGGCAAGGACCCCGCCCAAAAGCATCATGGCACCGATGTCTACACCAAATAAACCCGCTGCGCCCAATGGCCCTGGGGTAGGAGGAACGGTGGTGTGTGTAACCACGAGGCCACCCGCCAAAGCTACTCCCATGGTTAATAACGATCGATTGCCCTTCCTGGCCAGAGCTTTCGCCACCGGATAGAGTATCACAAAAGCGGAATCCACAAAAATTGGCATGCTGACCACATAACCCGTCAACGCCAGCGCCCACTCTTCCCGCCGTTTTCCAAGCCACTGAATAAAACTGAAAGCAATTTTCTCAGCTGCACCGGATACCTCTAGTATACGCCCCATCATGACGCCCAAGCCAATAACAATTCCAATACTTCCCAATGTTGAGCCAAACCCACGAGTAATTGCTTCAAGGGTGTCGTTCATAGACATACCACCCGTAATGCCGGCAATGCATGCGGCAAATAACATGGCTATTAACGGATGCACTTTTGTGCGCAACACCAATAGTATTAACACAAAAACTGCGACCACCAAACCGATGATAGGGATAGACAGATTATTCATACAGTCTGGATATTGTAATCGACGAGGTACTGTTTGATAAATTCATCAAAATGACTGTCCACTTGAAATCCCAATTGAAGGGCCCTCGAATTATCCAGGACACCCGGCCAACTGCCAACAATCCGGTCAATAGATGCCTCATGTTTGAATTGCACTTTTTCTATCATCTCGGCATTCGTGATCCTCTTAAGGGAATTGAGCATTTCCTTAACTGTCACACTTATTCCCGGCAAGTTGATCGTACGCCAGTCACCGACTGCGGATACCGCCATCGTTGCAGCATGAAGCAGGTTTTGAATAATTGTCCGGGGACTGGACAGCCAGATTACGAGGTCAGGTGAAACCGGACAGATCGCCAGCTCACCGTTCAATGGTTCACGTATGATGCTGCTGACAAAAGAGGAAGCCGCCTGATTCGGACGGCCTGGCCTAACACAAACCGTAGGTAATCGTAATACCACGCCCTCAACAAACTTTTTTCTGGAATAATCATTGACCAGTAATTCTCCCATTGCCTTTTGCGCACCGTAGGATGAAGCGGGGTTAACCGCAGTATTGTCATTTACGATCGCAGGCAACTTCCCTCCAAAGACGGCCAAAGAACTGGAGAAAATAAACCGAATTCCTGGCCGGGCAAGACGACAAGCTTCCAATAGTAAACGGGTTACGTCCAGATTGACACGCCAACCAAGATCAAAATCCTTTTCGGCATGACTGCTTACGATGGCGGCGAGGTGAAAAATAAGACTCGTTTTTTCGGTTATCAAAGCACCCGGCTTGCCAATTTGAGATAAATCAATCTGCTGGCAACGGACCCGTGGATTTTTTTCAGGATTTTCCGGAAGGTTTATGTCAACCAATAAAATTTCATCAAATTTCTGTTCGCTTTTCAACAGGGCTTTGCAAAGGCGTTGACCTAAAAATCCTGCCCCACCGGTGATAATGATTTGCATAATTTTCAGTTGGGTTATTTTACATGATTGCTAAAGGTTTTTTTCGCGAGCCCATTGGTTTTGAACTTTTCTAAAATTTAAGTTTACCAAAAAGATAATGTAAAATATCATCATTAACAGAACTTAAAGTAAGTTTATGGCCTAGTGTTGCGCGTTATGGGCGTTCGTAATCAGGTAAGCGCGGCAAACCTGATTCCGGGATAACCAGGAAATGTAAACAATTTGGGCCATGTATACTGCTGTGGACGAAATAATGAAGGGGTTGCCTGAGGAGTATTCCGGAATTTTACTTCCGGCAATCCGCCAGGAATTTATTAAAAGTGGTAAGACTATTGTGGTGCTGGATGATGATCCCACCGGAACACAAACCTGTTATGATGTAGTCGTACTTACGGCATGGAGAGTACCATTGATCGTCGCCGAATTGCAGAAAAAACCGTCGATCCTTTTTATTCTAACCAACTCGCGCAGTTTACCAGAGAAGGCCGCTGTCCATCTTGCAATGGAAATCGGAATGAATCTGCTCAAGGCAGTAAAAGAAAGCGGAAGAGACATCGTTGTGATCAGCCGGAGTGATTCAACCCTTCGCGGACATTTTCCTGCAGAAGTAGACGCGTTAGCCAATGCGTTGGACATGACGGACGCCTTCAGGGTTTTGATCCCCGCATTTATTGAAGGTGGCAGGTTTACGATCAATGATATTCACTACATCCGGGAGGAGAACCAACTGATACCGGTGGCTGATACGCCTTTTGCCAAAGATCTTGCTTTTGGTTATTCTCACTCCAATCTCAAAGAATGGGTAAACGAAAAAACCAGGGGACGGGTACCCTCTAATGAAGTAGTCTCCATTTCTTTAGACGAATTGCGCCTTGGCGGTCCGGAAGCTGTTTCTGAAAGATTGTCGCAGTGTTTGCCAGGACAGGTTTGCATTGCCAACGCGTGCTCCTTGAGAGATCTGGAAGTTTTAGTGATGGGATTAATGCTCGCTGAGAAGTCGCGCATTAAATTTTTATATCGCACTTCGGCAACATTTATATCTATTCGTGCCGGTATCTCGCCGGGAAAATTCTTTACACCGGAAAGTGAAAACATGAAACGGGCGAATGGATCTTTGGTGGTTGTCGGTTCTTACGTTCCGAAAACAACGCGCCAGTTAATCTATTTGTTGAAACTGGGAAGTCACAAGGCAATTGAAATCAACGTTTCTGATCTTCTCCATGTAAAAGATCACTCGGACTATAGAGACCGTGTTATCCTTGAAACGGAACAGTGGATCACTTCAGGCAACGACGTTGTCATTTATACCAGTCGTGATTTGCAAGTTGGAATTGATGCCGAGAGCAGTTTGGAAATCAATGGCGTGGTCTCTGCTTTTCTGGTCAGTGTTATCAATAGACTTAAAGCCCGACCGGCCTTCATTGTTGCAAAAGGTGGTATTACTTCCAGCGATATTGTTACGAAAGCTCTGAAAGCAGAAAAGGCTTTAATTCTCGGTCAGATTATCCCTGGTGTTCCGGTCTGGCGGATCGATTCGGAAAGTAAATTTCCGGACATATTGTTCGTTGTGTTTCCTGGTAATGTTGGGGATGATTTAGCCCTGGCCGAGGTTTGTAACCGATTTAAGTTTTAATATTGATTCATGCTGCCGCAAAAATATTGATGCCTTGAATCTATTCCGCAAACGTAACCGGTCGGAGTTTTTACATGGGCAATTCAACTTTATACTTACAAAATTAGGAATTGAGCCAACTGCTCTGCTTTTTTGCGAAAAATCTACCACCCTAACAACTCACTATGTCACTTGTTTTAGGATATTCCGAAGCAAAAAAAGTGTTCGAGCATGCGAAAGCTGGCCAGTATGCCTTACCCGCTGTAAATGTTACCAGCACGAGCACCATTAATGCGACGCTCGAAGCAGCCAAAGCTGTAAAATCTCCCGTGATCATTCAATTCTCTAACAGCGGCGCCGCTTTTTTCATTGGAAAATCCCTTGACAACAAATTGCAGCAAGCCTCTATCATCGGGGCTGTTGCTGCCGCAAAATATGTACATGAAGCGAGTGACCTTTACGGGGTGCCTGTTTTGTTAAATACCGATCATGCTGCCAAAAAATTACTTCCCTGGATTGATGGTATGATTGAACACGGAGAAAGATTTTTTAAACAATATGGCAAACCCTTATTTACGTCCCATATGATTGATCTTTCGGAGGAGCCTCTGAAAGAGAATGTAGAGATCAGCAAACGTTATCTTGAGAAGTTAACGAAAATGGATATGTACCTTGAAATTGAACTTGGTGTAACCGGTGGTGAGGAAGATGGTGTTGATAACACCGATGTTGAAAGTGCAAAACTTTATACCCAGCCTGAAGAAGTGTCATACGCCTATGAAGAACTGATGAAGGTAAGTGATCATTTCGTTATAGCAGCGTCGTTCGGCAATGTTCATGGAGTTTACAAGCCCGGAAATGTTAAGTTAGAACCCGCTATTCTTAAAAATTCACAGGAGTATATTCTGAAAAAATTTAAAACGAAGAGCAACCCGGTTAATTTTGTTTTCCACGGCGGATCAGGTTCTGAACCTGCTGCTATCCGTGAAGCCATCGGCTACGGTGTAGTGAAGATGAATATCGATACCGATATTCAGTGGGCTTTCTGGGATGGTGTCCATAATTATTACAAGAAGAATCAGGCGTACCTTCAGGGACAGCTGGGAAATCCCACAGGTGCCGATGCCCCTAATAAAAAATATTACGACGGCCGTGTCTGGATCAGAGATGGAGAAGTCTCGATTAAAAATCGCTTGGTTCAGGCCTATGAGGAACTGAACGCCCTGAACCGACTTAGTTAAATCTTAATCTCATTCGCGAAGGTTGCGGCCGAACAAATTGCAATTGAAATTTGTGGCTAATTCAGATCGTAGTATATAGGTATCAAGGGTAAATATTGATTCAAATTCGGTACTTCTCCTCCAGTGTATTGCAATATTTTATATTCTGAGATTAATTGATCGAAAATTTTATTCGATAATGCTCTTTTTCACTGCGAAATTTTTCCAGCGTAATATCACGATCGAACAACCGGTTTAAATTGTTGCCAGCAAGATCTTCCAGGCGTGATTCGCATTCCAGAAAATAATCGCCACTTTCCCATTCGGTCAGCGGGATAAAAGTTACCATGCTCTCCTCACCTCCAAGGGTTATTTCGCCTGAAATATTTCCATTCATACTCCTGAAATGCACGGCTTCCTTAAGCACAACATAGTCCTGCGACTCATGAAATTTTACTTTCAGGGCATTTCTTGTTCCAGCTTGTGGTTTTTCTAACGTCCACGAATCCGGTTCTGGAGAAATACTGTCGCGTGCGCCCACTACGAACTCTTTTCTAAAGGGTCTTTTTAGAAAACTCCCATCCCTTGCTTCCCAATCATTCTTGATAAATAAAGTATACACTTCATCCTTCTGAAGGGGTGGCCCTATATTTTGATTGGGTTGAGGGTCGCGTTTAACCCTGCCTGGATCAATCCAAAGTGTCAGCAGTGTTCCCTCTTTATTCCAGAGCGCAGGTTGAAGATCCAGAAAAACATCTGGCAGCGTGTCCATTTGATTATGAATCAAAACCACATGTCGCAGAGGTGCATCCTCCCGCATAGGTTTGGAAAAATGAAGGTATACTTTTAATAAATTATTCGGAACGGTATCCTGCGTAGGAAAAGCTGAAAGCACTTCGGGGGCATTTCTGGAATCAGAAGGTGGAATTTTAATACTGTCTATAGACTGCCCCCTGACACGGATGTCATATAACAGCCCCCTGGTAAAAGGTACTAATGGCTGAAAAACAACGATCTCCTCCAAAAGAAGATAATCACCAAAAACCGGTGGTTGATTACCCTGCTGAATAACATGTATACTCAACGCACTTTCCAACGAGTCAACCGGAACATCCGAAAACCATTCCTTTGAAAATATAAAACCGGTGGCCAGGCTGTCCTTCCACTGAATTGAAATAGTTTGTGGGGACTCGGTTTTGTTAAAACAACTGGTTATACAAAAAGAAAAGACAAGGCATTGCACAAAACAATACCTGGTCCGGGAAATCACTTTCAAAACCACCGCTCACTTGGCGTGGTGTAAAGATCAAGATCACCATTTACTTTTCGCTGCAGCACAAGGATGTTAGCCTCATCTAGTATATCCATTTGCTGGACATTCACCACTGGCAGGGAAACAAAATCAACGCCCGCAGTAGCGTAGCTTTCTCTTATGGGATCCGTCAGCGAACCTTCATAGTTTTCGATACTCTTATATTTTACACGCATTACGGGACAGCTCGAGTTAGCCATTATCAAAAAAGAATCATCCCCTTTTTTGAAGCTAAGCAAATCGATAGGTGAATTTCCGGCGCCAAATTCAGCAACGGTCCTGCCTTTGACATGTTTTCCTGCTTTCAACTCATCCATCGGGAAAAGGACGAGCGGCGTGCAAGTATAGCTTTCCACCAGGTATTTCTTACCGTTCAGTTCTGCTGTTGTTAAAGTTTTGATAGGTGAATTCGTTTCATAACGTCCGCGGGCGGCATGAAAAATTTCGAGGGATGCCTGCTCTTGTGCATTGGTAAAGGGGAAAGGAATTTTTCTGAACACAGAGCTGAATTCCTGATTTGAAATTCCGCTAACCATTACACTGCCATCAGAAAATACCAGGTCGGAAATAGCCCATACCCTTAAGGGACGCCCTCGTTGATCCTTTGCGTCATCGGCAGGCGCATAGTTAATAGAAACACGGCTGAAAGCAATATTTTTCAAATTAACCGGTTGAATTTTATCTCCCACAATAGTCAATAACACCGGCTTTCCATCCTGACTTTGTACGGCACAATAAATTTTCTTCGATACTGGATTTACAGCCAGATCCAGGATATTGATGTTCTTAGCTTCTGTACCCAAAAGGGAGGCAATCTTTTGATCAATGTTTTTTAGGTCAACTGCCTGGCCTTTATCAACCATCGTCTTGTCTTGTGTGTCGATGGCAAAAACAGAAGCGTTTTTCGAGTCACCAATAAAAAGAATACCATTCGGGCCAAATGCCAAACCATTGATGGACTGGATATCGGGTGTGCCATTTTCGAATCCATTTGGATTTTTGTCCCTTAAGGTAGCGCTGATCAGAAATACCCCTGCAATAATTGCAGCAGCAATAGAATAATACATTGTTTCATGCGTGAAATTTTATGTTTGCGAAGAATGCTATCGAAGGTTTAAGATAATCAAATCACTTCTTTTTTGTTAACGTTTCATCGTGTACTCGACAGATTTAGCCATTGGCTCGACGCATTTGGTATCGTCGTCATTAGAGACCTTTCGGCGATTATAGAGGGAATATGATGTCAAAAATGCCTCAAGTTAATCGGGGAGTTCTTCAACTCTGCTGAATACCATGTCCGGCAGGTCCATCTCTTTTTCCAGTATTGCAGCTTACAATCCCCTGGATTTCCGCTATGCTTGAAATCCCTAAAAGAGGTAACGGCGTCCGCCTTATTTTGTTTACATGATCTGGACAATAATCCGGGCCTGGAATCTCAAATGGTGCATTTATATACCAAAAAAAAAATTGCCAGTCCTTCATGGCAAACCTTTCGTTTGGGAACGAATTCTATCACGTGAAGATTTGATTTCAGATTAATCTTTTACAGCCCTGAATCCCACATTCGACATTCCCGAGTCAAAGGCCGTTCCCTGACGGGCACTAGGCCGGTAGTTTACGCAATAATCCTCTGCGCAAAGATAAGACCCTCCTTTTGTCACGCGTTTGATAGCATACGGTTCATTTGGATCAAAAGGTTTATCAGGACCTTGCGGGTTGATATTTACTTTACTCCTGGCCAATTTTTCAAAATATTGTATATCATACCAGTCAGCCGTCCATTCCCACAGATTGCCAATCATATCATATAAGCCATAGGAATTCGCGGGGAAACTCTTCACCGGAGAAACCATTTCAAATCCATCATCTTTGGAATTATGATGCGGAAAAGCGCCTTGAAAAGTATTGGCCATAAACATGCCGTTGAGCTTTAATTCGTTCCCCCAGGCATAGCGTTGTTGTTCTTTCCCGCCCCGGGAAGCAAATTCCCATTCCGCCTCGGTTGGTAACCTTTTTCCAGCCCATTTGCAATATGCTTTCGCATCTTCATAAGCAACATGCACCACGGGGTATTGTGAACGCCCGTTCAGGTGGCTGCCTGGTCCTTCCGGATGCTTCCAATCCGCGCCAGGAAACCACCTCCACCATTGCGAATAATCATTTAACATGACAGGTTTTCGGGGCGGATTAAAAACCAATGACCCAGGTACTAACAGGCTATCAGCGGGTCTTGGAGTGCCTGGTGGAGATTGTTTTTGAATTTCCTCCCACGCGGGCCGACGTTCAGCGACAGTGATGTATCCGGTAGCTCCTACGAATTCCTGATACTGGGCATTTGTTACCTCTGTTTCATCCATCCAGAAACCATCAACCCTGACCTGGTGAGAAGGGCGTTCATGATGGTAGGCATCTGTTTCGTCGGTGCCCATGATGAATGTGCCGCCCGGGATCCATACCATTCCATGAACTTTGGCAGGTTGCGTTTCTGCCGGATTATGAACAAGGTGTTTTTGTTCCTTTACAGCACAAGAGATCAACATGAAAATAAGCGATAGCAATAATATTTTATCATCTAAAAACCTTGCCATCAAGCTCATAATTAATTATTTCTTTTTAACCGCTTACCATATACTTCCATCCAATCAAGCCGTGAGGAAGCTGGCGTTCCTCCCCCGGTCATCAGATCAGAAAATCCCACCTCCGCAACCTTGCTTAAATCAGGATTTTGGATCCGCAAACCTTCCGTAACGCTTTCAATATTGAGTTTCCGCCATGTCAGGTTGCGGATCACAAACTCCTTTTCACGCCAGTCCTCGGCGTTGTCATCAAACTGATCACTCACCAGCCAGGTATCATCGGAAAGTTTGACAATCACACGCAACGCACGGAATCCGCTTTGTTTCGCCCTCCATTTTATTTTCGCCTCTCCGGTCAGGTCAAACCACTCCGAATGGTGCTTCAGCGTTAAGGCCCAATTGCCTTTGCAATCACCAGACCATATATAAAATGGATCATTTGGTATTTCAGGATGATGGCTCTTTTTTATTTCATTCCGCGCCGGTCCATATAACGATAACCATACGTCAGTATTTGAAACATGCGCCTGTGTCACCGGCGTAGCAGCGGGTATAGTATTCCAATCCTCCCTGAAAAGTAAGCCATGATCTGATTGGTGACCCGCAGGCATTTGCCCATACGCGACAATGAAAACAAACAAATAATTTAATACGGGCATGTTGATAAAGAATTTTTTTTAATGGACCTTATCACCAGAAACGGATTTTATGAAAAATAAATCAGACAATAATAATACAAAATACAAATTTATAAAGGGAATTGTATTTTTCGTTGCTTTTATCACAATTGAAAATTTGACTTTACTTGCCCAGCCAGAAAAACCAAACATCGTTTTTATTCTGGCGGATGACCTCGGATATGGAGACCTGGGGTGCTATGGACAACAGAAATTCAAAACTCCTCATATAGATAAACTTGCCCTTGATGGAATGAGGTTTACTCAACATTATTCGGGAGCACCCGTTTGTGCCCCATCGCGATCAGCTTTGTTGACAGGCCTTCACACAGGGCACACACCGATTCGCGGAAATAAAGAAGTTCTTCCCGAAGGTCAATGGCCCTTACCACAGAAAACTGAGACACTGATGAGCATGCTAAAATTGGCTGGCTATACTACCGGAACTTTTGGCAAATGGGGGTTAGGGTATCCAGGATCTGAAGGAGCTCCCGAATTTCAGGGCGTTGATTTTTTTTATGGATACAATTGCCAACGTCTGGCCCATAATTATTTTCCCGAACACTTGTGGAATAACCATCAGAAACAATTTCTACAAGCGAACAGCGGAACATCAAAAAAAGACTACGCCCCCGAAAAAATCCATCTGAAAGCATTGGAGTTTCTGGAAAATAATAAAGATACCTCCTTCTTTCTTTTTTATCCGATGGTCATTCCACACGCGGAATTGGTTGCTCCGGAAAAATACATGGCGGGATACCGGAATAAATTCCTGCCAGAAAAAAACTTTGCCGGCGTGGATAGCGGAGATCAATTTCGAAAAGGCGGCTATGCCTCTCAACCTGAATCGCATGCTGCTTTCGCTGCCATGATCAATATAATGGATGATCAGGTAGGTGAAATTATTTCCAAGATCAATGATTTGAATTTGGAGGAAAACACCATCATTATTTTTTCTTCGGATAACGGACCACACCAGGAGGGTGGTGCTGACCCTGATTATTTTGATAGCAATGGAATATTGAGAGGTTACAAACGCGATCTATTTGAAGGAGGGATAAGGGTGCCCTTCATCGTCAGCTGGAAAAAACACATTAAACCAGCATCTGTTACTGACCATATTTCAGCCTTCTGGGATGTGATGCCAACGCTGGCCGACCTTATAGGATTAAAACTTGATACCAAAACGGATGGCATTACCTTTCTCCCAACCTTAATGGGTAGACCGAATCACCAAAAACAGCATGACCAATTGTATTGGGAGTTTCACGAACTCAATGGAAGACGAGCTTTACGCCAGGGTGACTGGAAGCTGATACAGTATCATGTCAGCAACAACCCGGCAGGAAATTTTGAACTCTACAATCTGAAAGACGATCCCTCTGAACAGAACGACCTTGCATCCCGGTTTCCGGATAAAGTGGAAAGGCTAAAAACTATTATGCTTGCCGAAAGAGTCCCGTCAGATACATTTAAATTTGCCTCAGAAATAAATCCGGGAGGAAGTACGAAGTAGAAAGGTACAACTTTGCGCTTCTTTGTGTTCCTCCGTGTGATTGCATTTGGCTTATGTGGCAAAATTAATTGGTCGCCGCGCTAGCTTTTATTTATTCTCAGCCTTGCGTAAATTTACTTTTTCAAATTAATATTTGCGTCTAACTCCTGTTGACCACCCACCTCTACAACGGAAGTTCCATAAACTTTAATGGTTGCTTTAATAAAATCTTCCGCATTTGCTTTATAAATATTCTCCACATACTTCTGGGGGTTGCGGTCAATGTACGGGAACCAGGTGCTGTGAATCTGTATCATCATTTTGTGGCCTTTCTTAAAAGTATGTAGCACATCCTGCAAAGGAAAATTAACATCGGTTGCTTCATTGGGCGTAAATGGCTGAGGTTTCGCAAAACTATTTCTGAATCTCCCACGGAATACTTCGTGTCGCACGAGCTGTTGATAGCCTCCCATAGTGACATTTTTTGGATTGTGATCATACTCGGGATGGTCCTGCGGATAAACATCAATCAGTTTAACAATAAAATCGGCATCGGTACTGCTCAATGAAACTTTCAATTTTGCCATGATCTCTCCTGCCACCGTTACTTCTTGAAGAAGAACATCGGATTCAAAAGTCAACACGTCCGGCCTGTGCGAAGCTTCCCGCTGGTCATCACTCATAAACCTCCTCGGTGTAAAGGTCAGCTCTTCTGTTTCGGAAGTATAGGGAACGGGCCGGGCAGGATCGCTTATATATTCAAAAACCGCCTGTGTGTCGACAGGCTTATTAAAGGAAAGCTTTCCATTCTCCGAGAAATAAAGTTTCAAGGGGGCGATATCATTGGGTGGCCAGGTCTGAAATTTGGCCCACCGCTTGCTTCCGGTATCAAACATATAAGCCTCAGGCAACGTTTGGCCACCTTCACCTTTTAAGTGATAAGCAAAAAACGGGCGTTCAATCTCGCGCTGATAGAACGTGGAAATACTATCACCAAAATAGATATGATTATGTGTACTCTTGCCCTGCTCACCCGACCAGTCGCCATGGGCCCATGGGCCCATCACCAAAATATTGTATGCCGAGGGGCTGGAGGATTCTATACGTTTGTAAATATTCAGTGGTCCGTATAAATCTTCGGCGTCAAACCACCCCCCTACAGTCATGACAGCATGTTTCACATTCTTAAGGTGGGGCAGTATATTTCTCTTTTGCCAGAACTCATCATAATTCGGATGGTCAACTACCTGATTCCAGAAAAAATTATCGCCGTGATATTTCTCTGTAATATTTTTCAAGGGACCCAGCTTGAGAAAAAAATCATAATTATCCTTGATACCTAAACCATGAAGCCGATCCATCTGGCCTTGGTACCAGGGTTCCGTGGTAAGTTTTTCTTTTTGATATCCGAACACGGCAAATGCCCCGGTATAACTTTGAAGATAAGCACCCATGTGATGGAAATCATCAAAGAAAAAATCAGCGATCGGTGCCTGAGGTGACGAAGCTTTCAGCGCCGGGTGTGCATCAGGAATAGCTGCTGCCGTATAAAATCCGGGATAGGAAATTCCATACATGCCTACTCTCCCATTATGGCCCTTCAAATTTTTTATCATCCAATCAATTGTGTCCCAGGTGTCGGAGCTTTCGTCGACCGCGCCTTTATTTTTTGGATCATTACCCGGGATGTTCGGGGTCATGTTATCAAAAGTTCCTTCAGATAAATAACGGCCCCGCACGTCCTGATAAGCTAAAATATAATGATCACGTACAAGGTACGGACTTGGTTGGGATCCCGTTTTATAATTGTCTTTCTCGGTGACATTGTAGCAGGTGCGATTCAATAAAATCGGATAGGTTCTGGATTTATCTTTTGGAACATAAACCAGTGTAAAAAGTTTTTTCCCATCGCGCATGGGGATCCGAAATTCCACCTTGTCATAATGTTTGCGCATATACATGGAATCCACCTGAGTTTGACTCTGCGCCAACCCAGCATCAAAGGCCATCAGCAAAACAACTATCCAAAAATTTTTAATCATAACCCAGTTTAAAATTTTCCAAAATAATGACCCGGACTCAACCTGCAATCTTAATTTTTCTGCGACGTTCTCCCCAGAAATTGCCTCAACATATATTGCAAAATACCACTATTACGGTAGTATTCGATTTCGATCTTACTATCGAGCCTGATAATGACCTCGAATTGTTTCGTATTTCCATCAGCATGGACCGCAAAAATGGTAATCTTACTTGAAGGTAGTATGGTATCCTTCAATTCCGGAATATTAAAAACCTCCGTCCCGTCCAGAGCCAGCGTTTCCGCATTTTCATCCGCAACGAATTGAAGCGGTAAAACGCCCATCCCGACCAGGTTGCTACGATGGATTCGTTCATAACTCTCCGCGATCACCACGCGCACTCCCAATAGGTATGTACCTTTCGCCGCCCAATCCCGTGACGATCCGCTTCCATATTCCTTGCCAGCTAAAACAATAAGCGGTGTCTGCGTAAATTTGTATCTGACAGAAGCATCATACACAGTCATTTCTTTATTTTCAGGGAAATAGGTTGTGTACCCACCTTCTTTAGAAGCCAGCTTGTTTTTAATCCGGACATTGGCAAAAGTGCCCCGCACCATGATTTCGTCATTACCCCTTCTCGATCCATAGGAATTGAATTCTTCATGGGGTACTCCACGGGCGAGCAGGTATTGACCCGCAGGTGTCTGGATGCTGAACTCTCCGGCCGGGGAAATGTGATCTGTGGTAATCGAATTTCCCAGCATGAGCAATACCCTTGCGTTGACAATGGGTTTTATTGGAAGCGTACCCTGAGGAAGATTTACAAAGAAGGGAACTTCTTTTACGTAAGTCGAATTCTCGTCCCATTGATACGATTTATCATTGGGAGCTTCCAGTTTTTTCCACTGTTCATTTCCATCGAAAATCTCATCGTAATTCTTCTGGTAGAATTCCTTTTTCACAACCCGGCCTGCCACCTCCTGAACTTCCGCAGGAGAAGGCCAGATATCTCTTAGAAAAACAGGCTGGCCTTCCGTATCAGCACCCAGCGGTTCGCTGTTCATGTCAATATCCATTCTCCCGCTAATGGCATAGGCGACTACCAATAACGGTGACATCAGAAAATTCATTTTGACCTGCGGATGAATTCTCGCTTCAAAGTTTCTGTTACTGGAAAGCGCTGCTGCCACAATGAGGTCATGATCCATTACCGCTTCGGCAATGGGCTTTGGCAACGGTCCCGAGTTTCCAATACAGGAGGTGCACCCGTATCCTACTACATGAAACTTCATCTGTTCCAGGCTCGCAAGCAAACCAGACTCTTTCAGATAGTCCGTAACTACTTTCGATCCAGGCGCTAGACTGGTTTTTACCCACGGTTTTACACGCAGGCCTTTGTCTAATGCTTTTTTCGCCAGCAAGCCCGCGCCAATCATCACATCAGGATTAGAAGTATTTGTACAACTGGTAATGGCAGCGATAACGACATCCCCATCACTCAAATGAAAAGTTTCGCCCTGGTATTTCACTTTAACCGTACGCATGTTGTTGTGTTCCACCTGGGCCAGGGCAGATGGTGTAACGTTTCCACCTTCGCCTGCCCAACGATTCAATGGGCGGTCGGCAAACTGCAGGTATTTCCTGAAATATTTTTTTTCAATTAAGCCGCTTATGATTTCTTTTGATTCGCGCAGTAAAATTTTATCCTGAGGACGGCTAGGCCCAGAAATGGTTGGCTCGACTGAAGCCAGGTCAAGTTCAACTATATGGCTGTACGTAATGGCATCCTCATCGTAGCGCCATAATAAATTTTCTTTGGCATATCGTTCAGTAAGGTCAATGACTTCCCTGGGCCGATTGGTCTTGACGAGGTATTCTATGGTCTTTTCATCGATTGGAAAATAGGTGATCGTACAACCAAATTCCGGAGACATATTCCCGATAGTAGCGCGATCAGGCACTGATAAAGAAAGTAAACCCTCCCCGAAAACTTCAACAAATTTTCCAACGACTTTTGTTCGTCGCAACAACTCGGTAATTGTCAGGACAAGGTCCGTCGCCGTACTTCCTGGCGGTAGTTTTCCGATAAGCTTCAACCCGATTACTTCAGGGATACTAAAAAATTGTGGTTGCCCAAGCATGGCCGCTTCCGCTTCAATTCCCCCTACACCATAGCCTACTATACCCAAACCATTCACCATGGGCGTATGTGAATCTGTGCCTACCAGTGTATCGGGAAAGACAAGACCTTTTCTTTCAACAACGCATTTCGACAAATACTCGAGGTTCACCTGGTGACATATCCCCATTCCGGGAGGAACGACCGAAAAATTATCAAACGCAGTCTGGGCCCATTTCAAAAAACGATACCGTTCACTATTTCGCTCGTACTCTTTATCGACATTACGTTTGTAGGCGTCAACATCGCCATAATAGTCTACCTGTACTGAGTGATCAATGACGAGATCTACGGGTATCAGGGGATTGATGCGCGCAGGATCGTTTCCCTTACGCGACATTTCAGCACGCAATGAAGCAATGTCCACGATGGCAGGTACGCCGGTAAAATCCTGCATCAAAACCCTCGCGGGCATGAATGGGATTTCTTTTTCGGCTGGAACCGGTTTCCAATGAAGCAGTGTTTCAACGTGTTCGCGGGTAATAATATAACTGTCGTAGTTCCGCAAAACATTTTCCAACAATACCCTGATACAAAAAGGGAAGGTGGAAACAGGATATCCTTTTTCCTGAAGAGCCTGTAAACTATAGATAGATAATTTCCTTCCATTAACATCGAATTCTCTTTTTATTTCCAGATAATCCTGATTCATGGCGCTATTCGGGTTATTTACAGCTGTTCGAAAAGCCGGTTGTTTAAAAAGTCAATTGCCTCTTAAAGATAAAGCCCTGCCTTATCCACGGGGAAGGCGGCACTTGTGAAGAGAACAATAAATTTGCAACATTCACCAGGCTAACTCTATTACATTAGTAACGGATTCGTAAACCTCCTCAGCCAACCTTATTACCTTATTCTCCAGCGCCGACCGTTTTGTAATAACTGACAAAAATTAAAAGATTCACCTAATTTTTCATTTATAAATCATTCAAGGTGTCTACTGGAATTTCAGTTTCAATAAGTGTAATAAGGTTGGTAAATCTTTATTATCGTTTGTTACTAAGGTTATAAGGTTATGGAATGATTGACCAGTAATATTTCACGACTTAAATTAAACTATACTTTAAACCGATTCTACAAAAAAAACAATGATGTTGCAAAATTATAATGATCAGAATACTACAAATCTTCGACTGTATTTAGCTAAAATTCAATTCACTGAAAATTAATTTTTACTAAACCATTTATTTTTAATTATTTTTTCCATTTCCACTGCCCAGAATACAATGCTGGAAACTCCCAAAGTGATCGCTAATTCTTCAAAAGTCAGCGGATAGGTTTTGAAAATCGTATTAAAAAACGGCGCATAGATCACAAGCAACTGTAGGCTCGCCGTAACGGCAAGGGCAACTAACATCGGTTTGTTGGAGAATATTCCGATTTTGAAAATCGATTGCCGATCTGACCGTATCGCCATCACATGTCCTAATTGACTAAAACACAAAACGGAGAAAGCCATTGTCTGCCAATGTGAACCTGAATGATTGATAGCCCAGTATTCCATTCCCAGGGTAACGATTCCCAACAGTAAACCGACCCAAAGGATGTGCCACCCCATCCCTTTGGAGAAAATATTTTCCCTGGGACTTCTCGGAGGCCGATTCATAATGTTTAATTCTGAAGGTTCAGAAGCGAGGGCTAATCCAGGTAATCCGTCAGTGATCAGGTTAATCCAAAGTATGTGAATCGCGAGGAGGGGAATGGGCAAACCAAATATCGGTGCTAAAAAAAGTGCCCATATTTCCCCGGAATTGCCGGTCATGATGTACTTGATAAACTTCAGAATATTGTCAAATATTCGCCTGCCATGTTTTACCGCCTTAACGATCGTGGCAAAATTGTCGTCGAGCAGGATCATGTGGGCAGCTTCTTTGGTTACTTCGGTGCCGTTGATGCCCATAGCTATGCCGATATCCGCATTTTTCAGTGCAGGAGCATCATTCACCCCGTCGCCCGTCATGGCTACAAAATGATTGCTGGTTTGTAACGCGCTGATGATCCGAAGTTTTTGTTCAGGATCAACGCGGGCATAGACCCGAATGTGCTCAACCTTCGATGCGAATTCTTCGTCACTCATTTTATGGAGTTCGGGACCTGAAAAACTTAAATCTTTTTCAGACGATAATATTCCCAATTTTTTGGCAATAGCCTGCGCGGTGAGTTTATGATCACCCGTAATCATCACAGCCCTGATACCGGCAGCCTTGCATTCTGTGACGGCTTGCCTGGCTTCTTCCCTTGGTGGGTCCATCATTCCTGCAATACCAATAAAAGTAAGAGAGGATTCTACCTCGGCATAATTTATTTCAGGAAGATCATTAAACATCCGGATCGCATATCCGAGGGTACGGTATCCTTTATCCGCCATCTCATTTGCTTTCCCTTCAAATTCCGGTATTGAATTTTTTTGCTGCTCTTCAAGTTTGTGAAACAAAACATCTACGGCACCTTTAACAATCGCTACAACTCCAGCCTCAGTTTGGTGAAAAGTAGTCATGCATTTCCGGGTTGAATCGAACGGTATTTCCGCTATCCGTGGATACTTCGACTCCAGTGAGGGTTTGTCATAATTTTTTTCCAGGGCGTATTGCGCCAGGGCTACCTCCGTCGATTCACCTACCCAGATATTATCTTTGTCTTTTGTTACATCATTATTGAGTCCAATCGCATGCAGGAGTACATCCTTCTTCTGAAAAATTTGAAGTGTTGAAGTAAAGTCTTCCGCCTCAAAAATTTCCTGAACGGTCATCTTGTTCAAAGTGAGCGTTCCTGTTTTGTCGGAACAGATATAGGTTACCGAGCCGAGTGTTTCTACGGCAGGGAGCTTCCGGATAAGGGCGTTATTCTTCACCAAACGTTTTGCTCCCAACGCCAGGGCAACCGTGACAAGGGCAGGAAGGGCTTCCGGAATAGCGGCAACGGCCAGGGATAGTGAAGTTAACAGCATAGTTGACCAGTGTTCACCACGCAGCCATCCTACCAGGAAAAAAATGGCGCAAAGGAAAAGAATGATAATCGTTAATACCTTCCCAAATTTGTCCAATCTTTTTTGGAGCGGTGTTTTTGTTTCAGGTATCTGGATTAACCTGGCAATCCGACCCAATTCGGTTTGCATTCCGGTTTCCACAACGTATGCAACGCCACGACCATTCGTAACAAATGTTCCCTTATAACCCATATTAATTCTGTCACCTAAGGAGTAGTCAGCTTCGGGCAATGGCGCAGTAATTTTTTCAACATTAATAGATTCACCGGTTAACGATGACTCATCAACCTTTAAAGTGAAGGATTCAATAAAACGGACGTCGGCAGGAATAATGTTCCCTGCTTCCAGATACACAACATCTCCGGGCACCAATTCGGCTGAAGGTATTTCAATGGATTGATTGTCGCGTAAAACCCTTGCCTGACTTGCAGCCATATTTTCGAGTGCTTCTATCGCCTTCTCTGCACGCCATTCCTGGACCACCCCAACAACCGCATTAATAATAACAATGCAAAGAATAACAATTGTGTCAGTCAGATCGCCAACAATTCCTGAAACAACCGCGGCGGCAACCAGGATCAGAATCATAAAATCTGTTAACTGTGCCAATACGATGTTCCAGATGGTTTTCTTTTTCTTAACCTCCAAAACATTCTTGCCATACTTTTGTATCCTTTGTTTTGCCTCAGCTTGCGTCAGGCCAGCAGGGCTTGTCGTGTGTTGGGTCGAGATCTCGGTTACGGATTGCAGGTGGTAATTCATGCGGGTATATCAATAGTTAAAGCAGCGGAGATAACAATCGGGCAATTCTTTCAGGTAATTGTTTATACCACGGCCTCTTTCTCCATACATCAGGCTGAATCTTTTCGGCCTCTTTCAAATCTTCAGAGAAATTTTGGCGCAGCTGTTCGGCCAGGCCTTCGCCGTAAATTATCGCGTTCACTTCAAAATTTAAATCAAAACTTCGGTAATCCATATTGGCCGTACCTACTACTGAAATATAGTCATCCACTACCATTGTCTTAACGTGAATAAAGCCTTTCTGATAGAGAAAGATCTCCACGCCAGCACTTAAGAGCTCATCGTAATAAGACCAGGCGGCAGCATTCACCAATTTGGAGTCAGAAATGCCAGGGGCGAGTATCTTGACGACAACCCCACCAAGGGAGGCTACTTTAAGGGCGTTGACAATACTTTCACCTGGGATAAAATAAGGCGTTGTAATGAGAATTTCTTTTTTGGCAAGATGAATGGCTTTCAATAAGGAAAGCATGATAGTAGGCGTCGGAGAATCCGGTCCGCCGGCAGCAATCTGAACACTGACATTATTATTAAATTTATTATAACCGTTGAAGTATAAGGGTTCAGGTTGCATTTTCTGGCCAGAACAAAAATTCCAGTCGCAAAAAAAAAGATATTGGAGGTACTGAATCCCCGGGCCGTCAATCCTTAGATGCGTATCGCGCCAGTAGATTTGTTTTTTTCCATTATTGATATATCTGTCGCTGATGTTGATGCCCCCTACAAAGGCACAATTTCCATCTACCACAATTATCTTCCGGTGATTCCGGTAGTTCAACCTGTTGGCTAAATTGATGAAACGGATTCTGTTAAAAGGAAAAGCTTCCACCCCAGATTCTGTTAATTGCTCAACTAATTTTTTTCGGATGGAGCGGCTACCAAAGGCATCATAAATAAAACGAACTTCCACACCTTCCTTTGCCTTTCGCATCAGGATTTCTTTCAGTTGGTTTCCAATGACATCATCCTCATAAATATAATACTCAATATGAATGTGGTGTTTTGCGCCATTCAACGCCGAGAAAAGTTCGGGAAATTTTTTCTCTCCGTTTACCAGTAACTTTACATCGTTGCCTGTAGTGAGGGGGCTGAGACTATCCCGCAATAATAGATGAACGAGGCTGTTGCCATCCCCGATTATTTCGGTATTATTTTGAAGATTTATTTCACTGTTTGAAATAATTTTTTTGACCAGTTCTTTTCGAAGTACATCGTCTTCCACTAGTTTTTTGCTGTAGACAACCCGCTTGCGATAGTTTATGCCAAATGAAAAGTAAAATAACATTCCCGCAATCGGAATAAAGATTACGAGCAACAGGTAGGCCATGGTTTTGGTGGTACTGGTGGTATCATACACGATCCGAAGGCACACCAATACAAGAATAATAACATAGCCGATATCAAAAAATACAATCCAGTTCATAGGGCAATATGCTGAAAATATCAATATGCCGAATAAGGTTTTGTCTCCGTGCTGCCTATTCAAGCACCCTTCTTCCTGCCGAAATATACCAATAAACCCACACCGGTTAACATTGGATCTGAGATCCGCTCACTACTCGTTCGTAAGGTTATAGATACTTTTAATGTCTTTCAGAATACTTTCAAAATCAATATGGAGATCAACGATTTTTCCAGTGTGAATATCAAAGACCCATCCATGAACCTCCGGGAAACCGTCGGCCATATAACTCAATTGCAAGGCTGCGGTTTTAATAATATTGATACATTGCTCCTGAACATTCAACTCCACTAACCGGTCATATCTTTTTTGTTGATCCGGTATCGCGTTTAATTCTGTTTTATGGAATCTATAAACATCTCGGATATTCCTTAACCAGGGATTCAGAATTCCCAAATCTTTTGGAATCAGCGCTGCTTTCACACCTCCGCAGTTGTAATGGCCACAGACAATAATATGTTTGACCTTCAGGTGTCTGATAGCATAGTTAATGACCGACATCACATTCAGGTCAACATTGTTCACCAGGTTCGCCACATTCCGGTGGACGAATACTTCACCAGGCCCCACCCCCATGATCTCTTCCGCGGTGACTCGGCTATCGCAACAACCAATGTATAAATACTCAGGATTTTGGTCTTTGGCTAATTGCTGGAAGAAATTAACATCATCCCTGGTTTTTGTTTCAATCCATTTAAGATTATTTTCAAATAGCTGTTCGTACGAGGCCATGTATATAATGGGTTGTTTCGAGGTATTCGTTTACAATATATCCATTTTTTAATACCCGACTAATGGCAACCTCCCAAAACAAATACTAAAATTTATACGAACATCCAATGTTGTATTGATAAAAGGATACTGAATCCCTATTCAGCGAAATTAAAAACCTGCTTTAATGTAACTCCATCCTTCAGACTGCCTTATGACGACGTGGGCAACTCCTGCAGGAATGATCTTGACTAACCCCATTACATCTGTAGCCTCTGTTTTGCCTTCATCAAGGGTATTTCTACAAACCATAAACACCACCCCTTTCTCGCCCAGGGCTTCAATCATTGTTGTGAATGGAGAATCTTTTAACAAAAAATCAATTCCATAGCCATGGGTGACCACTTCGATGGTTATGCCATCCAACGCATCTAAAAGACTGAATAATTGGCCGATCAATGATTTGTGTATGAACGGATCATTGTTAGACAATTGATATACCACCTTTTGTTGC
>JBDSIM010000165.1:0-10031 GCA_039917935.1 Cyclobacteriaceae bacterium
TAAGAGGCGCAAAAGGCAAACAATTGGATGCTTTCATCGCTTCCAAGAATGCGACCAGTACCGTTACTATTACAGGAACTCACTCACCGGAAGGTGCTGAGCGTATCAACAGCCGTTTATCTCCCGATCGCGCTGCTTCCATAGAAAAATACTATCGTCAGCAAATGAAGAAGTACGACTATCGGGGAAAAGCTGACTCCATCAGATTTATTTTGAAGCCTGTTATTCAGGATTGGAATACTTTTAAAAATGAACTGGCAAATTATCAGGGCATTACCTCAGAACAAAAAGCTGAATACCTGAACATCGTGAATGGCGGTGGTGATTTTACCAGCCAGGAAAAACAATTGCAAAAACTTTCATCTTATAGAAAAGTTTTCAGAGAGGTGTATCCAAAATTAAGAACGGCAAAAACTGAAATCCTTGTTGTGAAAGATAAAAAGACTGACGCTGAAATCGCAGTGTTGTCAAAACAAATCACACAAGCTCAGATGAATGCAGACACATTGTCTTTAGACGAATTGATGTACGCTGCAACGCTTACTCCGTCTTTGGAAGAGAAAGCAGCTATCTACGAAGCCGCTACAAAGAAATCAACCAATACACAGGGACACTGGCAAGCGCATAATAATCTGGGTGCTGTCTACATCGCTCAGGGAATGGAAAATCCTTCCAATGCCGCCAGCCTTGCTGACAAAGCGATGGCACAACTTGAAATCGCTGCGAAGCTGAATGAATCTCCTGAAGTACACGCGAACCTCGCCTCTGTTAGTATGATGAAGGGCAACCCTTATGCTGCTTACAATCACGCTACCCAGGCGCTTGGCTCAGGTCTAAGTGGTGACAATGCTGCAGGCCTTAACGGTGTAAAAGGGTCAGCTGAAATCTCAATGGCTAAATATCAGGAGGCAGTAAGATCAACCTCTGCTGCAACCGATGATGCCGAAAATCTTTTCAACAAAGGTTTGGCTCAGATCCTGACCAAAGACTATCAGAATGCGCTTACCTCTTTTAACGAGGCTTCCAGTAAAGACAGCAATTTAGCTGTTGCTTTCTATGGTGCTGCCATCGCTGCCGCCCGTTTAGGAAATACGGATGCTGTTATCAGCAACCTAACCAAAGCTGCGCAAGGCGACCCATCTTTGAAAGAGATAGCCTTGACCGATTTGGAATTTGCAAAACTGTCCGCGACGGAAAGCTTTAGAAATGCATTGAAATAAATTCAACGGCTCATAAAAAAACCCTTCCGGTATCTTCCGGGAGGGTTTTTTTATTTTAGACCTTTCCCGGATAAGGTTTTGCCATTCACACGTGAGGTACTACTTTTACGGACTTTAACAATCATATGAGAGAAATCCAGTTCAGAGAAGCCCTCCGGGAGGCGATGAATGAAGAAATGCGAAGAGATCAAAAGGTGTTCCTCATGGGTGAGGAAGTCGCTGAATACAATGGCGCCTACAAAGTAAGCCAGGGTATGCTCGAAGAATTCGGCCCTGATCGCATTTTGGATACCCCTATCGCAGAACTTGGATTTACCGGCATAGGCATAGGCGCCGCCATGAATGGACTCCGCCCGATAATTGAATTCATGACCTTCAACTTTGCCCTGGTCGGCATCGATCAGATTATTAATGGTGCAGCCAAAATGATGTCCATGTCTGGTGGTCAGTTCAACATACCCATTGTTTTTCGTGGCCCCACGGGCAACGCAGGTATGCTCAGTTCGCAACACTCCCAAAATTTTGAAAACTGGTTTGCCAATACACCTGGACTGAAAGTCGTTGTTCCCGCCAATCCTTACGATGCCAAAGGATTGCTGAAATCCGCCATCCGCGATAATGATCCTGTAATTTTTATGGAGTCAGAATTAATGTATGGCGACAAAGGTGAAGTACCACAGGAAGAATACCTGATCCCGATAGGTGTGGCGGAAGTTAAAAGGCCGGGAAGCGATGTTACCCTTGTTTCCTACGGAAAAATCCTAAAGGTTGCCCTTGCGGCAGCTGCCGAACTGGAAAAAGAGCAGATCTCGGCCGAAGTGATCGACCTGCGTTCAGTCAGACCCATCGATTTTGCAATCATTATTGAGTCTATTAAAAAAACAAATCGTTTGGTAGTCGTTGAAGAAACATGGCCACTCGCTTCCATTGCTTCCGAAATAGCCTATCACGTTCAGAAACATGCCTTTGATTACCTGGATGCACCCGTCAACCGCGTGACCAACTGGGATGCCCCTCTCCCTTATGCGCCAACATTGATTAACGAGATACTCCCAAACGTTGAGAAAACCATCAAGGCAGTGAAAGCTGTTTTGTACAGGGACTAGAATGGTACTGAAGTAATTGATGGCTTCCTGGCAAATCCCTGAGTACCGACTGCATTTACTTACTGCTTATCGCTTACTGCCTAAAGCTTAATAACACTTTCCACGCATCCATAACCTTTCCTTCGAGCAAATATTCCTGTGCGAGTCTATGCACGGCGTCCTCGCCTTTCTGCCAGGCCGCCTGTATACGGTTATCGTTTGTCACAGGATCTTTATCAAGTGGCGGGATATTTTCCAGGTTTGCCAGCATCCCCAGGTCGTTTCCCGTAAGCACTTTACTATTCCTGATATTTTCTGGTAACTGGTCGAAACCAATGCCCAACTTTTCTGATGGCCTCGGTACTTTGAAAATAGAATTGCCCTGCACGCGGCAATACCAGTCACCTCCTAAACGAGCCACAGCATCTAGCTTAAAGGGGTCTATCCGTCCGTCATCATCCAGAATATCCTCATTGATATGCATCAGCAACACCTGACAGATCACCAGGGTTCCCGCCCCACCGCTGTCTCCTGTCTGAATAACCTGAAGCACTTTACACTCCATGGCCACTGGTGCTTCAGTTACCCTCGGAGGTTTAACCATAGTCGAGGCAGTTTCTGTGAACCCTGCTTTCGCAAATTCATTTACACCTTTGGGATATTCGGTGCTGGCCAGAGAAGTCTGCTGCACCATGGCATAGTTCACGATATTGATCACGACTTCCGGCACTGCCAAAACATTCTCATAGGTATGTTTGGTTGTATTATCCCTACCCCTACGCGCAGGTGAAAAAATCAACAAAGGAGGATTTACTCCGAAACAATTGAAAAAACTAAACGGGCTTAAATTTACCAAACCTTGCGCATCCACCGTACTGGCAAAAGCAATGGGCCTTGGCGAAACTGCACCGAGCAGGTAGGCATGAAATTGAGCGACAGGTACCTCTTTGGGGTTAATGGTTCGCATGAGTTTTTTAGCAACTGGAATTTTTTGATTTTTTGTAAAGCTTTACAAGGTGGGAAGAATGGTACCCTTGCAATCACCAAATCCTATCCTGACCCCGTCTCTTTCTGCAAAACCACGCATGATCACGGTATCACCATCCTGCAAAAAGGTGCGTTCACTTCCATCAGGCATCCTGAGGGGCTTCATACCGTTCCATGAAAGTTCCAGCATCGAACCATATGACCCCGGCGAAGGGCCGCTGATGGTGCCCGAAGCATACACATCCCCTACCTGAATGTTACAACCATTCACCGTATGGTGGGCGAGTTGTTGATTGATATTCCAGTACAGATATTTATAATTCGACCGGCATAAAATCGTCTGCTCACAGTTGGCTGGCTTCAAGTCCACTTCCAGAAGGATATCGAAAGTTTTTTTTCCTTCAACTTCCAGATACGGTAAAACTTTGGGATCCTGGGGAGGCCCGCTAACGCGAAATGGTTCCAAAGCATCCATCGTTACCAACCATGGTGAAATCGTTGAGGCGAAATTCTTTCCCAGAAACGGACCTAGCGGTACAGACTCCCATTGCTGAATATCACGCGCTGACCAGTCGTTAAACAAAACAAAACCGGCAATAAAATCTTCTGCTTTATCCGTGGTAATCGAATGTCCGAGTTTCGTGTTTCCACAGGAAATAAATGCCAGTTCTAATTCAAAATCCAGTTTCTGTGTGGCCGAAAAATCCGAAAATGGTTTGTCAGGATTTTTTATTTGTCCTTTCGGACGAACAATATCGGTTCCTGAAACCACAATAGAAGATGCCCGGCCGTGATAGCCTACGGGCATGTGTTTCCAGTTTGGCAGTAGGGGGTTTTTGGGATCGCGAAACATAGAACCCACATTCATGGCGTGTTCCTCACTGCTGTAAAAATCAGTGTAATTCGGAATCCGGACGGGGAGCATCATCTGTACTTCCTCTCTGGGAATAAAGGCGATTTCCCGCGCCGCTATATTAGATGACAGCTCATCGTTGTCATGCCGCAATAACTCGGAAAGACGGTTGCGAACGATCCTGATTTTTTTCTTTCCCAAAGTGATAAAATCGTTGAGGTAGGGTTGATTGAAAATACCCGGGGGCAGTCCAAGACCATCGAGGAATCCATGTTCATGAAGGTAGACAAGATCAAGCACGAAATCACCGATGGCCACACCCCCAACCGGAGTAAGATACCGCGTCTTAAAAATCCCGAACGGAAGATTTTGAATGGGGAAGTCGGAGCCAGGGGTGATCTGGACCCAACTTTTTAATTTAGGATCATTGGCTTCCAGTACATGTTTCATCGCGGAGCAAACCTAAATTTTTCATTTCATCACAGCAAGCTAAGGAAAGATTAACTTTGTCATGATGACCAGGCTGCCTGAAAAATTTGAAGAATCCATCCGACAAAAACTCGGAATAGACTTTTCTTCCTTTGTTCAAAGTCTGCAGGAGCCTTCTCCGGTAAGCATCAGGATCAATCCCGAAAAAAGGAAGTTTAATCCGGCTTTTCCTTCGGTGCCGTGGACACCGTATGGCCAGTACCTATCCAGGCGACCGGTTTTTACCCTTGATCCCCTTCTCCATGCAGGGTGTTATTATGTTCAGGAGGCAAGTTCCATGTTTCTGGAGCAGGCAGTAAAACAAAGTGTCAACTTACAGGACGCTCTGAATGTATTGGATTTGTGTGCGGCTCCAGGTGGAAAATCAACTCATTTGTTAAGTCTGTTAAGTCCTGAAAGTTTACTCGTTTCAAATGAGGTAATCCGTACCAGGAGTTCTGTTCTTTCGGAAAATATCCAGAAGTGGGGATACCCGAACGCCATTGTTACCAATAATGATCCACAGGATTTCCAGCAGTTCAAGGGATTTTTTGATTTAATTGTTATTGACGCGCCCTGTTCCGGCGAAGGATTATTCCGAAAGGATCCGAATGCTATGAATGAATGGTCTGCCGAAAACGTAGAACTTTGTTCAAGCCGCCAGAAACGGATTGTCTCAGATGTTTGGGATGCCCTTCGCGAAAAGGGTGTACTCATTTATTGTACGTGCACCTATAACGAAAGGGAAAATGAAGATAACCTCCGGTGGATTCAGGAAAACTATCCGGTTGAATTTATAAAACTCACCACGGATAATACCTGGCAGATCGAAGCAGTCGAAGCCAACAACCGTTTTGCCTACCGGTTCTTTCCTCACAAAACAAAAGGTGAAGGTTTTTTTATTTCCGCGATGCGAAAACAGCAACCCACGTCGTCCACAAAGTTAAAGGTTAAAAAAAATATAGTCAACCCGGCAAAAAAAATAATCGAAAGGTTGCAGCCCTGGATTTCTCCAGGCTACGCCGTGAATTTTTACCAGTTCAACGACCTTCTTTTTTACGCGCCTGCATTTAAAGAAAAAGAAATCGAATTTTTGCTTCAGCATTTGAAAATCTTGTATGCCGGTACCAACCTGGCTACCATCAAGCACGACAAATTGATCCCTGACCACGCGCTTGCCTTAAGCATTCAGTTAAATAAAAAAAACTTTCCCATAGTTGATATCAGCGAGACGGATGCCGTGCGATATCTTCGGAAAGATCCCATTGAACTCAACGGTGTGGATATGGGCTTTACACTGCTGACTTTTGAAAACATGCCTATCGGGTGGGCAAATGTTTTATCCAACCGGGTAAATAATATGTATCCGTCAGACTGGAGGATTAGAATGGCCGCTACTAAAAACCAATAACAGGTAACTGACTGCTACCCCTCTACCCTAACGCCTGTATTGTTTCAATTAAACCCTCAGGTAAAGCAACACCGCTGAAGAAAAGTCCTACGCAAAAAACTTTTTCGGAAAAATTTGAGCGGTTGATAGCCAATGGCAATGCGCTTACCGAGAGCGAAGTAAAAGTAATTGAAAAAAGGATTACCGTTATCAAAACTACAACAGGCAAATTGCTTAACCAGATGCCAAGCATACTGAGTGCGATGAAAATAAAGCTAAGCCAGTAAATGCGGCGCATCCCATATTTATTGACCACATAGCTCAGGGGCCATGAAAGCAAAGCGGAAAGCAGCAGGATACTGACCAGTATGATTTTACCCTCCGCATTCAGAATACCATTCAGTTTTGTTTCCAGCATTGCAGGGAACACATTAAACAGGATGGTAGTGGCCAATCCCAACGACAATCCAATAAAGAAAATAAAAGCGTATGCCGATTTTTCGGCAGCAACGTCCACCTTCTCTGGTTTTGCTTCCTTGTTCCCACTTAGTTTAAATAGTCCCAATGAAGTTTTCTTCAGGGCGTAACCCGAAAGAAAAACAACACATCCCCCGGTGATAAAAGTTAAGGGCGCGCCCAGGTAGTCAATGATGTCAACAATTACGGGTTCGAGTGAGTAGATCAGGTTAGATACAATGGTTAGTATAGCCATTGCGTGCGGCAGCTTATCAACCGGTGTAAATAATTCGATCGTTGAAAGCGCCGGACTGGTAAATATGCTCATCGCTATTAGCCAGAAAATAATCAGAAAAGGAAGTATCCACTTGAAAATTTCTCCCGGGTTACCGAGCAGGGTGAAGGCAACCGCCATAAAAATCATGGCGGCAAAACTTATTCCGGAAGATATAATGGGAAGCCGGTGTCCTTTTTCAAAACGGTACCTGTCGCCTAATTTACCAGCGATGAGTGGGGTGACAACCAGAATAATGCCCTGTGCCACAATCAGCAAAAAAGTAAAATTTGTAAACTGAAACTTTACGAGCAACTTGGGTTGATAGTTCTGATAGGCAATCCACCCGATAATAATAGAGCCATACAAGGCGGCTAAACTCCAGAGTTGCTTCCACCGGATCGAAGTTTCGACTTCGGTTTCTGATAATTGACTGCCCGTTTTAGGTAAGGACAAGGTTTCCATGAAAATAAAGTTTAATACAATTTACGAAATCCATAGCCGGTTGGATTGTCGATGTAAGGAAAATGGCTATTGTGGTCAATTTCTTTATTTTTGCCGTTCAATAACAACATAAGTCCTTAGTCCATGTCCTTATCCACCAAATACAATCCCTCAGAAGTTGAGCATAAATGGTATGGCCATTGGCTGGAAAAGGGCTTTTTTCGCTCGAAACCAAACGCCGGGAAAGAGCCTTTTTGCATCGTCATACCCCCTCCAAACGTTACAGGCGTTCTCCATATGGGGCACATGTTAAATAATACCATTCAGGATATCCTCGTTCGCAGGGCCCGCATGCAGGGCAAGGAGGCCTGTTGGGTGCCAGGCACTGACCATGCCAGCATCGCAACAGAGGCCAGGGTAGTGGCGATGTTGCGCGAACGCGGAATCAAAAAATCGGATCTCACACGCGAAGAATTTCTAACCTACGCATGGGAATGGAAGGAGAAATATGGAGGCATCATTCTGGAACAATTGAAAAAACTGGGTGCTTCCTGTGACTGGGAACGGACAACCTTCACTATGGACCCGGATTACTATCAGGCGGTGATTAGTGTCTTCGTAGATCTCTATAGAAAAGGACGAATTTATCGCGGACTCCGTATGGTAAACTGGGACCCTGCCGGAAAAACTGCGCTATCAGACGATGAAGTAGTGCACAAAGACGTTTCATCGAAACTTTATTACATCCGCTACAAGGTTGAGGGCAGTAAGGATGAGTTTGTCACGATAGCCACGGTCCGTCCGGAAACCATTATGGCGGATAGTGCCATTTGTGTAAACCCAAATGACGTCAGGTTTCAACATCTCAAGGGCAGGAAGGCCATCATTCCTTTGATCGACCGTGCCATACCTATTCTGGAAGATGAGTACGTCGCGATGGATTTTGGAACGGGCTGTTTGAAGGTAACTCCCGCACATGATATGAATGACTATGAGCTGGGGAAAAAACACAACCTGGAAGTCATTGATATTTTGAATGAAGATGGAACCCTGAATGAGAAAGCGAAGATATTTATTGGTGAGGACCGGTTTATCGCAAGAAAAAAAATCGCTAAAGAACTGGAAGCTAAAGGGCATCTCGTAAAAACAGAAGATTACAACAACAGCATTGGATTTTCAGAAAGAACTGATGCCGTCATAGAACCAAGGCTTTCATTACAATGGTTTCTGCAGATGAAGGAAATCACGCAGCCGGCACTTGAAAACGTGTTGCAGGACAATATCCGGCTGATCCCACCCAAATTCAAAAATACCTATCGCCATTGGATGGAGAATGTACGCGACTGGTGTATATCCCGTCAGTTGTGGTGGGGACACCAGATCCCCGCGTGGTATGACGAAACAGGAAACTATGTGGTGGCGAAAACGCACGAAGAAGCGTTGGTAGAATACGGAGAAAAATTTCCAGGCAGTGCCATTAGCACATTAAGGCAGGATCCGGATGTGATGGATACCTGGTTTTCGAGTTGGCTATGGCCGATGGCGGTATTTGATACTTCTATTTTTACGGATCCCGAAAACAACAAAGGAAATCGGGACCTCAACTATTATTATCCAACCAACGATCTGGTTACGGCTCCTGAAATATTATTCTTCTGGGTGGCCCGAATGATCATCGCAGGTTACGAATACAGAGGAGAAAAACCTTTTACCAACGTCTATCTTACGGGTATTGTCCGCGATAAGTTGGGTAGAAAAATGTCTAAGTCACTGGGCAACTCACCCAACCCTCTGGACCTCATTGCCCAATACGGGGCGGATTCGATCCGCACAGGTATGCTCTTCAGTGCTCCCGCAGGAAACGACCTGTTATACGATGAAAAATTAGTAGAACAGGGCAGGAATTTTGCCAATAAAATCTGGAATGCCTTCCGGTTGGTTAATGGATGGGCTATTGGTGATGATTTGTCCATGCCTGCCGAAAACCAGATTGCCATATCCTGGTTTCAATCAAGGCTCAACCAATCACTCGGTGAAATTGAAGATCACTTTTCGAAGTTTAGAATTTCCGATGCGTTGCTCACCGTATATAAACTTATCTGGGATGATTTCTGTTCGTGGTATTTGGAAATTATTAAACCTGAATTCGGAAAGCCTATTGATGCAAAAACATTTGAACAGACGACAAAATTTTTTGAAACGCTGCTGAAAACACTGCATCCCTTCATGCCATTTATTACCGAGGAACTCTGGCACGAATTGAACGACAGAAGTGAAGGTGATTGTATCATCGTCGCTGCTTATCCGGTACCCGATTCCTTTGCTCCTGAAATTCTCACTCAGGCCGTGATTGCCTTTGAGATCGTAACCGAGATACGGAATACCCGGAACAGCAAAAATCTTTCACCAAAAGATCCGCTTAAACTTCTCGTAAAGAAAACTGCGGCTGTGCAGGTTGAATCATTCTGGCCCGTGATTCAAAAACTTGCCAACTTACTTCAGATCGATTTCGTAGCCGAAGCACCCGCTTACAACGCCATTGGTTTCCTGGTCAGATCAGCTGAATTTTACATCCCGTTGGAAGGGAAAGTAGATGATGCCAAAGAAAGGGAGGCCATCCAAAAAGAAATTGAATATCACCGGGGATTTTTGGTTGCGGTGGATAAGAAACTCAGCAACGAAAAATTTGTCAACAGCGCTCCTCCACAGGTGGTGGAAACGGAACGCAAAAAGAAAGCGGATGCGGAAGCAAAAATTAACGCGCTGGAAGAAAGCCTGAATAGAATTGCTTTGTAGTTACTGGAGTTGTCAGCGCGTCAATTGTCCCGAATTGTCTGGCACACGGATGCGAAAT
>JBDSIM010000166.1:0-28075 GCA_039917935.1 Cyclobacteriaceae bacterium
TCAGGATTTAAGTTGTGTTCTTAAAATTACAGATAATATAATGCTAATAAAAAGGCTGATCATAAAGCTTTGCCAGAAATAAAGCAATGCCAGAGCCGAACCATTAGTATCCGGCAGCAACCCTACATTACGGTTGTAAACATCCTTTCCAATATTTTCAATTAACTCGGGGGGTAATGATTTTAGTTGTTCGATGGAAAGGGAAATATAAGCGGATAGAAAGGCCGGATCAATCCGGATGAAAACAACTATCAAAAGGGAGGTAAGGATAGCAAAGCAAGCCGTGAAAATGAAAGAACTGAAAATTCCCTGCCAGAAGTAAAAAATACCTCCCTGGTGAAAATCCCTGATTTCTTTGAAAGTAAAAAAAATAAAAACGCTGAAGAGAATTATTCTGAAATCGAGAAAGACAGGAATAAGAAAAGGATGGCGGTCCATGTAGTAAAGCCCAACCAATAAAACTGATCCAATAAGCCCCGCGATGACACCGTATTTTAGAGAAATTCTGACAAGGGCTTTCATTCTAGATATCTATCCAAACCTTGCCATTATTGAAAACCGCTACCGCTTTCCCTGTAAGTTCTTTTCCAAACCAGGGTGAGTTTTTCGATTTGGAGAAATTGGTTTGGTCGTTTAGGACCCATTTGCGGTGCGGGTCTATCAAAGTAAGGTTCGCTTTGGCATTGCCATCTACTCTGGGGACCTCAAGGTTAAGAATTTTTCTCGGGCCCGTGGTCACTTTTTCAATGAGAAGATCCCAGGTAACATTTTTGGACAAAGACACAAGATTGGCGCAAAACGTCTGCAGGCTGATCATGCCAAATTCAGCCTTGTCGAACTCAAGATTCTTACTTTCTTCATCATGCGGAACATGTCCGGAACAAAGCACATCAATGGTACCGTCGCGAAGTGCTTTTATAATGCTATCATTATCACTTCTTTCCCGAAGGGGTGGATTGACCTTTAAGTTCGTGTCAAAATCAGCCAGCATACTGTCATCCAACAGGGCTTGAAAGACCGGCACATCACAAGTTACTTTTAGTTTCTTTTTGGCGGCTTTTATCAGCTCCAATGATTTTGAGGTGGAAATACGCGAGAAATGCAACGTACCCCCTGCATACAACAATATCTCGAGATTTTTTCCAATCACAATTTCTTCGGCGATGCGAGGCATGCCTTTTAAGCCCAGGCGTGTGCTGTTCACACCTTCATGCATCTGCCCAAACAGGTTAAGCCAATAATCCTCCGGATGATCAATTAAAATACCGTTAAATTTTTGAATGTATTGGAGAGATTTGAGAAAGATATCTGTATGCCAGATAGGTTTTAGTCCGTCTGTAAAGGCCACCGCCCCGGCAGTATGGAGATCAATCATTTCAGTAAGTTCTTCCCCCAGATTGTTGCGTGTAACCGAACCCATTGGATGAACCTGTACCAACCTTTTTTCATTGCCACTTTTCAGATAGCTGATTTCATTCTTTGTTTGAACGCAGGGGAGGGTATTGGGTAAAACTGCAATTTCTGTGAAGCCTCCGGCTGCAGCCGCCTGAGTACCTGATTCAAGGTCTTCCTTATGCTCAAGGCCCGGATCGCCAATAAAGGTACCCAGATCAAACCACCCGATGGAAAGTTTCATGCCTTCCGCAGGAATCGTTTTATCAGCTGAATAATTTTTATCACCTATCTCTGTGATACGGTCGTTGTTGATGAGAACGTTTTTTTGTTTTTGATGAAAGGGGGAGGTTGGATCGAGAATTTCAGCGCCCTGAATTAATATTTTCATCAATCTCTATTTTAAAAAACGGATCAGAAGAACCTCAACAAAAAGAAAGAGCAGAGAAATCATCAACCCATACTTCCATAAAGGTTTGCCCAAATATCTTTCTTTTATTTCGTTACTAAAAGCTTCCACAGTTCCGGCTTCAAAAATACTTATGTTCTGAGCATTGCCCATTTGGTTTTTTACCTCATTACCTGAAAACTGGGCTAACAAAGATTCCGCTTTGTCTAAATTAAAAGCTATCAGGCCAACCGAGTCATTCGCTGAAACCACCCTATAAAAACCCTGGTTAATTGAAAACTTTGGAATTTCCAGAAAAACCTGGTCATTCACAACCCGCTGCGCCGGCACGATCTCCTGATCACCCTTTAAACGAATGGGTTCTTCCCCGGTCAGACTGTCGAACTTCAGGGTTATAAAACTTTCCCTGAGAGAATAATACAATCTGTCGTCATTTTTGCGGCTACTGCCAGCTATGCGATACATGACAGGCACGAACAGCGCATGATTATGGAAATCAGTAAAGGCAGTATTTAACGGACAGGCCAACAGGAAAATTTTTCCTTTCTGCTCAAATCTGGACAAAAACGGCTCGTCGTTTTTAAAGCGCAAAATTGATGAACGGTCTGCACCCCAACGCAACGCCTGCGTTGCCTTGGGCATGGCCATAGAGACGGAACGTTCTTCGAAAACATTTTCAAAAAACGGGTTGGAAAAATCCGGGCGCTCAAGATCCTGTAACCCTGACTTCACGTTAACAACATTCAGCAATGAATTTCCGCTTAATTTCTGTAAGGATGGCACATCTGGATTGTTTCCAGGTATCAATAGTAGTGTGCCAGACTGATCAATGTAATTTTTCAGCGAAAGGTTTAGAGAAGCGTCTATGCTGTTAAGGCCATTGATAACCACCAGATCCGCCTGCCCAAGCAAGCTATAATTGAAATTGGCAATTGAATAACTCCTGAAATCAAAAACCGCTTTGTTTCCGAAAACCCTTTCTACAGGTGTCACGTCATTATTGGCTTTTATTTCAATAATGGAAATTTTACTGGTGAAATTCAGGGCAAGAAAAAATTCATTGTCAAAGCTCACTGGAAAGTCATTAAAAGAAATCACAGTGCGATTCCGTCCCGACAGTCCGCTCGCCAGATCAAAATTGGTTTCAGTAATGGCACCCGCAGCAATGTTTACTGTTGTCGTACCGGTCTGGATGCCATTAATGGTAAGTTTAAGATTGAGCTGATCAATCTCTTCTCTGCCGTCATTTCGAACGATGACAGTCAGAACATTTTTTTCGCCTCCGGAGGCAAACGGGTTCTGCAGGTAAGCGGAATCAATAAAAACATTGGGTGACGAAGCAAAGGTAATGGGCACCAAATGCCATCTTGAAGCGCTATCCCATTGATTGGGTATCATGCCGGCCGTTGATTTTTGGAAATCAGAAATCCAAAAATACTCGCTTGAACGGTTTGCGCCGTTCTGCGAGAGCCGGTTCTTAATTTCCTCCATTGATCTGCTGGCAGAAGAAGTACGTACCTGGGCGAGAATATCCAGCGCTTCTGTTTTTGTCTTGAAGGTATTTGAAAAAGGCGCAAAATCATTGGTGAGGATTCTGTAACGCGTATCCGGCGGAAACAAATCCACTATACTCCTTGAAAAATTTAACGCCGCATCAAAAGCCGGAGTTTTATCAGACATTTGGGCTGACATACTTTGGCTGTTATCGAGGTAAATCACAATATTTTTTTCCGCATCTAACTGATCCTTTGCCGGAATTATGGGCTGAGAAAAAGCGATAATAAGAAAGAAAAGAAAGAGCAATCTGGAGGCCAGTATCAAATAATGTTTCAGGCGTCTCTTGGCAGTAGTGACTTCTTTAACTTGTTTCAAAAAGCGGTTATTGGAAAAGAAAATGCGCGTAGTTCTCCGGAAATTAAAAAGGTGAATGAGTACCGGAATAGAGAGCGCAGTTAAAGCCCAAAGAAACGAAGGATATAAGAATGTCATCAAAAGCAAAACTAAGAAAAAACCACTGAGGCTCCCGACCGGTTATGTAACGTATTTTAGGGGAATTTGATCTTCCAGGAATAAAAGGCAGAATTCAATAATGAACAAGCAGCGTTTAGATTGCCCCCGGGATAAAAAAAGCCTGGCTGTTGCCAGGCTTCTTGTTTATTAATCGCTGTTCCTTTTACCTCCCAACATTTCAAAATCATTGACACTGATCTCGGTCATGTATCGTTTTTCACCATTGGTTTCGTATACTCTGTGAATCAGTTTCCCCTCAATGGCTACCTCATTTCCTTTCTTTAGGTATTTTTCTGCAATGCCTGCCAATTTTCCCCAAATAACCACATTGTGCCATTGGATGTCTTCCACTTTTTCACCTTTTTGATTTTTGTACGAATCCGTTGTAGCGATGGAGAATGACGCTCTTTTCTTGTCAGCAAAGTCTTTTACATCCGGATCCTTACCCAATCTTCCAATGAGATGAACACTGTTTCTTAAACTTTTCATAATGGTAAATTTTAATTGTTAAACATGATTTTTTTTGATGCCTCAGGCTATTTTGCCGTTGACATTACAAAGGTGAAGGATGAAAAACCGGGGAGTCGTATGTTAAACGCTTATAATCGATTATATTCGTTTGTAAACGTTTGTAAACGGATAATAAAATGCCCTCTCCGGAAGTGAAATTATGCGTGGAGTGTGATACCCCATTCAAGGGCCGCATTGACAAAAAATTTTGCTCGGACTTGTGCCGAATAGCATACAATAACCGCCTGAATAGTGACGGTATTAACTATGTCAGAAACATCAATAATATTTTGCGGAAAAACCGGCGCATACTATTGAGTATGAATCCAACGGGTAAAAACAAGGTTAGCCACGAAAAGTTAAAAGGAAAAGGGTTTAACTTCAGCTATTTTACGAGTACATACAAAACCAAGGAAGGGGCGCAGTACTTTTATTGTTATGAACAGGGTTATCTTCTCATCGAAAGAGATTATTATCTGTTGGTAGTAAAGAAAGAATTTTCAGAATAAGTGATACTCAACCTCATTTCCGGACCGCGAAACGTTTCAACAGCCCTTATGTATTCATTTGCACAGCGGACAGACACCTTTGTTTTAGATGAGCCCTTTTATGCAGTGTACTTATCCAGAAGTAAAGCAGCTCACCCCGGAACTGAGACAGTACTTCTCGCATTGCCGCAGGCAGAAGAGGAGGTAATAAAAAAAATCTTCTTGTCTCAGAAGAAACCGGTTTTGTTTTTGAAGAACATGGCCCATCACATGGAGGTTCTGGATCACCCATTTGTTCATGGTGCGGTAAACATTTTTTTGATTCGGGATCCAAAAGAAATTATCGCGAGTTATTCAAAGGTGATCCAAAAACCAGTAATGCGCGACATCGGTATTAAATTTCAGTATACTTTATTTTCACAGTTACAGGAAAAAGGCCAAGAGCCCATTGTCATTGATTCGGGCTTTTTGTTGAAGGATCCATCGTCGGTTTTACAAAAGCTTTGCCTTCGGTGCGGGCTTGAATTTGACCAACGTATGGTTCATTGGCCGAAGGGCCCAAAACCTTACGATGGCGTTTGGGCGAAGTTCTGGTATGCAAATGTACATCTGTCTTCAGGCTTCGACAGGCAGCCGACCAGCAGCCAGCCGTTGCCTGCGGGACTTCAGGGCCTGTACACCGAGGCTGCGAGCTTTTATGAAAAACTGGTACCATTTTCCATAAAAGCTTGATCATTCAATAAAATAGTCCTTACTTTACTTAAGCCCGATACCCATCTCTTAAAGCGAAAATGATCGGTTGAAACATCTGTTCTTATCGTGAAGAGTTAACATTAATATGTTACAAAAGTTTCACCCAGAAAATGCCCATATACAAGTACACGTAGGCGGAAAATTACTACCCAGAGACCAGGCAAAGGTTTCAGTATTCGATAGTGTTGTTCAGGGTGGAGATGCAGTATGGGAAGGGTTAAGAGTGTATAAAGAAGGAATATTTTGCCTCGACCGGCATCTGGATCGTTTGGAGGCCTCTGCACATGCGCTGGCCTTTGACCACATACCGGAAAGAGAAACTATTAAAAAAGCCATTTTTGAAACACTTGCAGCGAACGGCATGCGTGATGAAACACACATAAGGTTAACCCTTACCAGAGGAGAAAAAATTACTTCGGGCATGGATCCTCGCCTAAACACGTCAGGTTCTTGCCTGATTGTACTGGCTGAATGGAAACCGCTTGTTTACGATAACCTTGCGGGCATACGCGTTATTACCAGTTCACAACGGAGGAACAACCCGCAATTCCTGGATTCGAAAATACATCACAATAACCTGCTCAATAATATTCTGGCAAAGGTGCAGGCAAACGTTGCGGGAGTAGATGCCGCCATTATGCTGGATGACAAAGGTTTTGTTTCCGAGCTGAATGATGCAAACATTTTTATGATCAGGAAAGGAATGGTGTCTACCCCCCATGCCGACTCGTGCCTGCATGGGATTACCAGAGGTTTAATTATGGGTATATGTGAGGACCAGTCGATTCCTCTTGAAGTAAAAAACCTTTCACTTGCCGAGTTCTACAATGCGGATATCGTCTTTGCCACAGGAACGATGGGAGAACTTACACCAGTGAAAGAAATTGATGGAAGAAAAATTATTAACCGGTCATCCGATAAAATACTGGAAAATATCCTCACCTATTTTCACTCGTTAATACCTCTATACTCAGAAAAATTAAATTAATTATGGCAAAGACATCCAACAAAAACAAAACGATCAAGACTCTGGCAGGTGAACGCTGGAAAGAACTTGGTCTGAAGAAGGGCGTAACCACAAAACGTTATGCTATTTCGAGCCGCGGCCGGATTGTAAGTTTCAAGACAAAAGTCGAAGACGGCTATATATTAAGACCGCGGCTGACGCAAGGGTATCCTAGTGTGACGATTGGTCGTGAAGCGAACCGTCAAAACTATTACCTGCACCGCCTGGTGGCTGAATATTTTTCAAAGCAGCCAAGCCCCAAGCATAGCTTTGTCATTCACCTGGATCATTTGAAGGAAAATAACAAGGCGGGTAACCTTAAATGGGTAAGACATGAATCTCAAATTGAACATGCCTTAAAAGATCCTAACGTTCTGATCCGTCAAAATCCTGAAGAAGGTCCGAAATTAAATGCCGCAAAGGTTAGGCAGATTAAACGCGCCCTTCAATCAAAAAAACAACCAACGTTAAAAGCACTGGCAAAGCAATACAAAGTTTCTGACATGCAAATCCATCGTATTAAAACCGGTGAAAACTGGTCACATGTAACGGTCTAAACCATACGCTCTACAATGATCAAAATTTCGAATCTGCTATGGTTGCTTTTATTTGGGTTAGGGCTGCAGGCTCAATCCATAAAAAATTTCACCCCCGCCAAACCAGAGGATGCGGGCTTTTCGGAAAACCGGCTAGCCCGCATTGACAAAATGTTCGAGGAACATGTAAAAAATCAATGGATTCCGGGAGCCGTAGCGCTGATTATACGAGATGGAAAAATAGCCTATTATAAAGCCTTTGGATTCCGAAATATAGATGATAAAGCAGCATTAAAGCGAGATGATATTTTTCGCATCGCTTCACAAAGCAAAGCCATTACCAGCCTTGCCGTGATGATGCTGTGGGAGGAAGGGAAGTTTTTACTGGACGAGCCTGTCTCTAAATATATACCTGAATTTAAAAATCCAAAGGTGTTGAAGTCTTTCAATAAACAAGATTCTACTTTTACGATGGAACCTGCCGTCAGAGAGATTTCCATCCGGCATTTACTTACCCACACTTCAGGAATTGATTATGCCGTAATCGGAAGTGAAGATTTTAAGGCTATATACGCCAAGGCCAACATCCCAAGCGGAATAGGAAACGATCACCAGGTTTTAGCAGAAAAAATGAAAATCCTGGGGGGTATGCCTCTGAAACACCAACCAGGGGAACGCTGGACTTATGGTCTGAATACAGATATTCTGGGATATCTTGTCGAGATATGGTCAGGCATGCCTTTCGACCAATTTTTAAGTACCCGCATTTTCTCTCCCCTCGGTATGAAGGATACTTATTTTTACCTCCCGAAAGAAAAACATAATCGGCTAGTAGCCCTTCATGGAAATAAGGATGGCAAAGTCTTTAAAATGAAAGCGGGAGCATACGATGCTGTTAATCCGGATTATCCAACTTTAAAGGGAACCTACTTTTCCGGCGGGGCTGGTTTATCATCTACCGTGGAGGATTATGCAAGGTTTTTACAAATGTTCTTAAACCACGGTGAATTCAACGGGACCCGGCTTTTAAGCAGAAAAACAGTAGCGCTCATGCTGACCGATCAAATTCCAGAATTAAACAATGAGTTTGGACTAGGCTTTGGTTTAGAAACGGCTAAAAATGATTTCAGCTCCCCGGTTGGCGTTGGTTCATTCTCCTGGGGAGGGGCTTTTAACACACAATATTGGGCCGATCCCAGTGAGCGATTAATTGGATTGATCTATACCAATGTTTTTAACAGCCAATATGGCAATATCGGAGAAAAATTCAAGGTTTTAACTTACCAGTCAATTGCCGATTAACCCTCTGTGATTCTGATGTCCTTATGGTATCCGCTGGCCAAACGATTATAAGGAAGATTAACAATTAGCTCCTCTTCTTCCAACCGTGCGTTAATCTTGCTGATGTCTATATAATAGGGCACATTCCGATTATATACAAACCTGGGAAGCGGGATCATCTTATCGCTGCAAATAATATTAATCAGGTAGAAAATGGAAAGATTGTTGTTATGAATCTCTACCCGCACATCATCGAGACTGATTCCAGGAACCTTTAAACGGATCTCCCGATAGTCTTCAAAATGTCCAAGGTTTAGCTGAGGTTCACTCACTCCACCATTTAAAGTATTTAAAACATCTATTGAGGTTATTAAATCTAAGTAATTCGTCTTTTTCATATCCATATCTCTCCATAAAAAAGTTGTCAAGACATCTTCCCATGCAATGAGGGGGATCAGATAAATATTGTTCACTTTTTGCCCCTATCCAGCGCAAACCCTTTATTCAAATTTGATTTGAAAAGGGATTTAATTTTGTTTTAAAAAACTCGTACCAATCCCACACCCATTATTCAGGGACCATCTTTCACGAGAACAAATTATGGAAAGAAAGATTACCCAACCTTTTAGGCTAGCTAACCTTGTTGAAAAAAATAGACTTATGGGGAAAGATTTAAACGGGATTCAAATTTACCCTTTACTCAGAAAGTATTCTACAACCCCTTTACGAAGCAGGTGGATTGAATGTACTGCGCACTGATGTTACGATACTTCAATTAGTTAGAAACAGACCAATAGAATAAGCCTGCTATTGCTTAAACCTCAGTTTAAAAAAAAGCAGCGTGACCGCCAGAATCAGGGTTAACAGATTAGCCGCTATTACTGGCAGGTCGTTCACGGCAAACCCGTATACCAACCACAAAGCCACACCCAGGCAAAAAAGCAAAAACATCCCCAACGACAAATCTTTTGCCGACCGGCTTTTCCACGTTTTAAGAACTTGTGGTAAAAAAGCCGCCGTGGTTAAAGATCCTGCCAACAACCCTAGCATTTGTATTGCGCTCATATAGTCTCCATCAATTTTGAGTAAAGATAAAGAGATGCCAATCGCGAGGGCCTTTGATGTAAACTTACTTTGATTTTTGGCTGAGATATCGATTGCAAAAAAAAAATACCGAAAGCTGTAGCGCCAACGGGTTAATGGAGTAAAATGCATATTCTGTATTTCAGAGTGGCGGACGCGTTGAAAACAAAACGCTCCTATCAATATAAATCCTTATTGCCCCAGTCAGGTCGGAGGAAACCTGGAACTGAACTAAATGGAATTAATCCTTAAACCCCTATTGCGCACGTTGGCAAATGGTTAAACCCAATTTCATTATGCTTGCATCAATCCGAATAAAAACTATAGGCGACTCCTCCCCAGGCCTATAGTTTAAGGATTGGCTTATCGGCTATTCCTAATTTCTTTCAGGTACTTAAATTCCAGAACCCTAAAAACCCGGGTATTGTAATTTTGTCCTAATCTATGACCGAAATCGTTTGTTTTTTCGGAGAAATGATATACCTTCAAACGTCCCCTAAAAAAAACCACTATGGGAAAGGTCAGAAATATAATTCAGACAAAGGGCAACGCCATCTATTCTGTTGCCTCAACAGTAACGGTTTATCAGGCGCTCGAACTTATGTTCGAGAAAAATATCGGTGCCCTTCTGGTAATTGACGATGGGAGGTTTGTGGGCATTTTTACTGAGCGCCATTACGCACGTAAATTGATTCTGAGAGGGAAATCATCAAAAGAAACAATCATTGGTGAGATCATGACAGAAGGACCTGTTACGGTAACCTGCGACAGCAGCATAGAAGAGTGTATGAAAATAATGACTGAAAAGAAAATCCGCCACCTTCCGGTTATGGAGAACAACAAACTGATTGGATTGATTTCGGTTGGGGACGTTGTTAAATATATAATTCAAGAACAGAAATTTATTATAGAGAATCTGGAACAATACATCACGCATTGATAGTATTGTTATCGCTCGTGCCTGGTAGAAGCACGCGAAGACGTAAGAAGTGCAGTAGGTTGTCAGTTTAAGAAAGTAAAATGGTTTGCCGGAGGCGAACAGTTTTTGGAAAGCTTAGATAAAACCGAAATGCTTTGGCCCATACTGGTTTATGGAGCCCTTGTAATTAGCCTGGTATGTTTAATGCTAGGCCTTTCTTTTGTATTAGGCGAGCGTCACAAAGAACGCGCGACAGGAGACCCCTATGAGGGCGGGATCCTCAGCACTGGTTCGGCGCGCCTTCGCTTCTCATCCCAATTTTATCTTATCGCCATGCTATTCGTCATTTTCGACGTAGAAACGATTTTCATCGTGAGTTGGGCAATAGCCTTTAAACAATTAGGCTGGTACGGATTTGCAGGGGTGATGGCGTTCGTGATTTTACTTTTCGTTGTCTTAATCTACGAATGGCGAAATGGCGCCCTTGATTTCGGACCTGATGGCCAACAAATACTAAAGGCTTATAAAAAACTGAAAGCAAAAAGTGAAAAGGAACAGTTGGCAGAAGAGGGTTCGGATATTTAAAGAAAATAATCAATCATATGAAATGGTGGCTTAGCAATACCGATGAACGCACAGTAAAAGGAACCAGTTCAATGGAAGAAACCGTGAAGCAAAGTATCATGCTCACCACTGTGCAGGACTTAGTTTCATGGGGGAGAAAGAACTCTTTGTGGCCTTTTCACTTTGGACTGTCATGCTGCTTTGTAGAAATGGCTACAAGTATGACACCCAAGTTTGATGTAGCCCGGTTCGGAGCAGAAGTAATTCGCGGAACCCCCAGAGAAGCCGATGTAATGATTATTGCGGGAACAGTCTTTATTAAGATGGCCCCTATCATTAAACGACTGCATGAACAAATGATGGAGCCTCGCTGGGTAATTTCAATGGGGTCATGTGCAAATTCAGGGGGAATGTATGATATCTATAGCGTAGTACAGGGCGTGGATAAATTTCTCCCCGTTGATGTGTATGTTCCCGGATGTCCGCCGAGACCTGATGCGTTTATGGATGGTCTCGTTCAGCTGTCAGCCTCTGTTGGTAAAGAAAAAAGGCCACTGAGTTGGGTGGTGGGTGAAAATGGCGTTATCAGACCTGATAAACTTTCGATTAAAGACATCAGGTCAGAAAAAAGAAAGACGATGACAACATTCCGCTCACCTGATTCAATATAATTTACCGGGGTAAATATTTATTCCTTTGGCAAAAGCCCTGGATAGAAAACGAGCATTGTTAAAATATTAAATAAACCACTGCGCACAATGCGTGCTTAGCGTTGCATGGAAAAAACACTTAGTCCAACAGAGCAAATACGGTTAAAGTTTGGTGAAAATTTCAGCGAACAAGTGACCAGGGATGAAATTCCCACCCTATGGCTCCCGTTGGACAAATTGAAAGAGGTTCTACAATATCTCAAGCAAGATATAACCCAGCCGTACCGACTACTATATGACCTGACCGCCATTGATGAGCGAAGCCGCAAATTCTACAACGGATACCCCTCCACAAACTTCTCCCTGGTTTATCATCTCTACTCTTTTAAACGGAACAATTTCATCCGGCTCAAGTGCGCGCTGAAAGGTGAATATCCGACCGCCCCCAGCATCATTGATCTTTGGGCAAACGCCAGTTGGTACGAACGCGAGGTATATGACATGTTTGGCATTAAGTTCGACGGACATGAAAATATCCGGAGGATCTTAATGCCTCTTACATGGGAAGGTCATCCCCTGAGGAAGGAACATCCTGCCCGCGCAACCGAAATGGGACCTTTCCGATTGTATGATGAAAAAATAGATCGTGAACAGGAGTCATTGAGATTCAAGCCGGAAGATTGGGGAATGGTGCGCCAAAGTGATGACTCTGATTTCATGTTCCTGAATATTGGCCCTCAACATCCGGGTACCCATGGCGTATTGCGTTTGATCCTGCAACTGGATGGTGAGGACATTGTGGATGTTGTTCCGGAAATCGGATTCCACCATCGTGGCGCAGAAAAAATGGCCGAGCGCCAATCATGGCACACTTACATACCCTATACTGATCGCATTGATTATCTCGGGGGCGTGAATAATAATCTCGCTTATTTGTTGGCGGTTGAAAAATTAGCCGGAATAGAAATACCAGAACGAGCGAAAGTGATTCGGGTGATGTTGTGCGAATTTTTCAGAATCGCCAGTCACCTTGTTTGGTATGGCACCTTTGCTCAGGATGTTGGTCAGCTTTCCCCGGTTTTCTATATGTTCACTGACCGCGAAAGAATATTCGATGTCATCGAGGCAGTTTGCGGCGGGCGAATGCATCCCAATTGGTTCCGCATTGGAGGAGTTGCACAAGATCTTCCGATTGGATGGGAAACCCTGGTTCAAAAATTCGTCGATTATTTCCCAAAGAAATTGAAAGAGTATGATAACCTGGTCATGCGCAACTCAATATTCAAAGCCCGCACCGTAGGCATTGGAATCTTTACTGTTGATGAAGCCATAGAATGGGGAGTCACTGGTCCCAATCTTCGTGCTTGCGGCCTTGAGTGGGACTTTCGTAAGAAACAACCACACTCGGGTTATGATATGTTTGATTTTGACATCCCCACGGCACAGAATGGCGATTGTTACAGCCGCGCTCAGGTTCGTGTGGCAGAAATGAGACAAAGTCTTCGCATAATAGATCAGTGCCTGAAAAATATGCCGGCAGGTCCTTATAAAGCAGACCATCCTCTCACCACCCCTCCGGTGAAAAAACACACGATGCAGGATATCGAAACGCTGATAACACATTTCCTGAATGTCAGCTGGGGTCCGGTTATCCCGCAGGGAGAGGCAATGAGCTGTATCGAAGGAACAAAGGGGGCCTATAGCTATTACGCGATTAGTGACGGCAACACTTCACCGTATCGCATGAGGGTACGCGCGCCATCATTTGCGCACATGCAAATGATGCCATACATAAGCCGCGGTTACTCTGTTGCCGATTTGCTCAGTATTCTTGGGGCTATGGATTATGTGCTGGCAGACATTGACCGATAACAACCCACGGATTCCGGCGAAAGGAACCTGTGCTTATAATAAGTGAAATAAATTCCTTCATCAGAGGGCAATCCTGGAATACCATGTTGACGATCGAAGAAAAAAATGAAATAGAAAAAGCGATCAGCGTAATGCCCGTACGTAAATCCGCTTGTATCGAAGCTTTGAAAATAGTGCAACATCACCGGCGGTGGATCTCTGATGAAACCCTGAAAGAAGTTGCTGTCTACATGGAAATGTCACCTGAGGAGCTAGACTCCGTGGCAACGTTTTACAATTTATTGTTCAGAAAACCGGTAGGTCGTCACATCATTCTTTTATGCGACAGCATCAGTTGCTGGATCATGGGGTATGATCAGATCCGGAATCACCTGATCGAAAAACTGGGAATCCAATATGGTGGAACTACTCCAGATGATCGCTTCACCCTTCTTCCGAATTGTTGCCTGGGCACCTGTGATACTGCCCCCGCCCTGATGATCGACAATGACTTGTATAAAAATGTGACCTTGGAACAATTAGACGAAATACTGAACAAATATTCATAACCGATAAATCCCTTCACCGGGAATGAAGAGAAAATGGAGAAACCGCTCACGGAACATATTCGCGAAGACCGTCGACCCCTTTCATTGAAAGAGTACGAAAAAGTTGGCGGTTATGAAGCCGTAAGGAAAGTGATGAAAGGACTTTCTCCAAAATCCATTATTGATGTGGTGAAAGAATCCAATCTCCGCGGGCGGGGTGGAGCAGGTTTCGCCACGGGACTAAAATGGAGCTTCGTTCCCCAAAATAATTCCAAACCTAAATATCTGATTTGCAATGCCGATGAAATGGAGCCGGGAACCTTTAAAGACCGGATACTCCTGGAGAGCACACCTCATCAGGTTATTGAAGGAATGATCTTATCGGCATTTGCCATTCAGGCAGATCAGTCATTTGTGTTTTTACGCTGGGCTTACAAAACCGCCGCGAAGGCCATTGATGAAGCCATCCATGAAGCCTATGCTGCGGGATATTTAGGGAAAAATATACTCGGGGCTGGCTACGATCTTGACATGCATTTGCACACCGGGGTGGGCCGTTACATGTGTGGGGAAGAAACTGCCTTGCTGAATTCCCTGGAAGGCAAAAGAGCCACACCGAGGGCAAAGCCCCCCTTCCCCCAAGTGAGCGGATTATTTGGCAAACCCACCATTGTTAATAATGTAGAGACCCTTTGCAATATTCCCCATATCATAAATAAGGGATCTGATTGGTTCCGAACCCTGAGTCTGACACCTGATACCGGAACTAAAATTTATGGCGTTAGTGGCAAGGTTAAAAAACCAGGTGCCTGGGAGTTGCCCTTGGGAGTTACCCTACGGGAGTTAATTGAAGAGCACGCCGGAGGCATGCTGGATGGACTGAAGTTCAAAGGGGCATTGCCGGGAGGCGCATCGACCGATTTTTTAGTGGAAGAACACCTCGATGTCAAAATGGATTATACTTCTGTCGCCGCAGCAGGAAGCAGGTTGGGAACAGGAACGCTGATTATTCTGGATGATAAAACGTGCCCGGTTGGATTTGTTCAGAATCTCGAATATTTCTTTGCACAGGAATCCTGTGGATTTTGCACTCCCTGCCGTGAAGGTCTGCCATGGGTTTCAAAAATTTTATCGTCAATTGACGAAGGCGTAGGCAGGGAGGAAGACCTTAAATTATTGGAATTTCATACAAAATATTTGGGACCAGGAAACACCTTCTGCGCTTTGGCACCTGGAGCGATGGCACCTTTACAAAGCGCCATGAAATATTTCAGAAAAGATTTTGAACAACATATTCATGAACAAAAGTGTCCGTGGAATTAAATGCAAGTAAGCACTAATCAATATTAACTGGACTATGGCAACGCTGTACATTGATGATAAGCCTTATGAAGTAAAACCAGGAAAGAATGTTCTGGAAACCTGCCTTGCTCTGGGTTTCAATCTTCCTTATTTTTGTTGGCATCCTTCGCTTGGTTCTATAGGAGCATGTCGTCAATGTGCTATCAAAGTATTTAAAAACGAAGAAGATAAGACAGGCCGGATTATCATGTCATGTATGGAGCCCGTGCTTGATAAACAACGCATTTCGATATCGGATTCAGAAGCTACTGCCTTCCGGGCCAATGTTATTGAATCGTTAATGACCAACCATCCGCACGACTGCGCCGTGTGTGATGAAGGCGGATCCTGCCATCTCCAGGATATGACCGTGATGACCGGTCATGCGTACCGAAGGTACCAGTACAAAAAACGGACCTATCAAAATCAAAACCTCGGGCCGTTTATTAATCATGAAATGAACCGGTGCATCCAGTGTTACCGTTGCGTTCGTTTCTACCGCGACTACGCAGGAGGTCATGACCTGGAGGCATTCGCCTCTAAAAATCATGTTTATTTTGGAAGACATGAGGACGGAACGCTCGAAAATGAATTTAGTGGAAATCTTGCCGAAGTTTGCCCGACGGGAGTCTTTACTGACAAAACCCTTAAAACTCATTACACCCGAAAGTGGGATCTTACGATGGCCCCATCGGTTTGCCACCACTGCAGTCTGGGATGTAATATTATCGCCGGAGAACGGTACGGCGGGCTCCGCGCAATTACTTCCCGATATCACGGTGATGTGAACGGTTATTTTCTTTGCGACCGGGGAAGATTCGGATATGAATTTACCAACGCGCCCGACCGGGTCCGCCAACCGCTAATGGGTCAGCAGCCCGCGGATGCGGAAAAAATAGTCCAGGAAGTTTCTCAGATCATTACTTCCTCCAAAGTCATTGGGATAGGATCACCCCGGGCGTCCCTGGAATCAAACTTTGCACTTAAGGCGTTTGTTGGAGCGGATAATTTTTATCACGGTGTTTCTGATGATGAACATGAACTGGCTTTGCTCGTCATTAAAATATTAAAAGAAGGACCTGCCCGAACGCCGTCCATGCGCGAAGTTGAAAAGGCAGATGCCGTTTTTATTTTGGGTGAAGACCTTACCAATACCGCCCCCATGATGGCCCTGGCTGTTCGGCAATCAGTAAGGCAAGAGCCTATAGAACAAATCACGCAGGCTTCTATTCCCGCATGGCACGATGCAGCAGCGCGTGAATTTATACAGGAGAAAAGAGGACCACTCTTTATCGCTACCGTAAACACGACAAAACTGGATGAGATCGCCACGGAAACCTATCGGGCGGCACCCGATGATTTGGCACGGTTAGGCTATGCTATAGCCAACTTATTAGACAATTCCATTCCTCCGGTAAAAAATCTATCAAACGATTTACAACAATTAGCACAGCGTATGGCCACTGCGTTAAAAAGAGCCAGGAGGCCAGTAATCATTTCAGGAATGTCGTCAGATTGCGCCACCGTTATTAAAGCCGCGGCCAATGTGGCATGGGCGCTGCATAAGAATAATACGCAGGCAGGAATTGTTTTAACATTACCTGAATGCAACTCGATGGGATTGGCCATGATGGGAGGCCATCGCCTGCACTCGGCTGTCAATGCCGTGATCAATGGTCATGCCGATACAGTAATTATTATAGAAAATGACCTTTTCAGACACAACAAGAATGACCAGGTGGAAAAATTTCTGGAAAGAGCAAAACACGTCATCGTTCTTGACCATACCCCCCATAGAACTTCGCAAAAAGCTAGCGTCCTGATTCCTGCAGGAACTTTTGCCGAATCTGACGGTACGCTGGTCAACAATGAAGGGCGCGCCCAAAGATTTTTTCAGGTGCATGAATGCCCCTCTCCCGTTCAGGAGAGTTGGCGTTGGCTTCTTCAAATTGCCCGTGAAATTAAACACGAGCAGATGAAGGATTGGAAGAATTTTCAAGACGTTTCCCACGCAGTTTCTTTGGCTGAACCCCTGCTTAAGGGGATTGACGAAATTGCACCACCTCCGGACTTTCGTATAGCCGGACAAAAAATACCTCGTGAGCCCCATCGCTATAGCGGCCGTACTGCCATGCTGGCGAACATTCACGTGAGTGAGGAAAAACCGCCTGAAGATCCAGACTCACCGCTATCGTATACGATGGAGGGTTTCCGAGGCCAGGCGCCCTCTTCGATGATACCATTTTTCTGGTCACCTGGCTGGAATTCTGTTCAGTCAATCAATAAGTATCAGGAAGAAATAGGGGGGTCGTTGCGTGGAGGGAATCCAGGCCTAAGGTTGCTGGAACCTAACATCCACGGGGTGACTAAATATTTTACCGACCTCCCGGAAATTTTTATTCCAATGAAGGATCATATATGGATGGTCTCACTTCACCACATTTTTGGCTCTGAAGAATTAAGTGCCCGTGGTGCTGCGATCGCAAAAAGAGTTCCGAAAAGTTACGTGATGATAAATGTCCAGGATGCGGCTGATCTAAACATAACTTCAGGAACCGTGCTCGAATTTGAAATCACCCGGCAAGTGTATCGCTTACCGGTGGAAATCAGTACATCAATTCCTAAAGGCGTAGGCGGTATGCCTTACGGTCTTCCGGATTTACCTTTTATAGATTTACCGGCGTGGGCAATTCTAAAAAACACTTCGCATGGATGAAAGTATAAATCCATTTTTAATCGTTTTTGCCGTTTTGGGTGGCGTAATGCTACTGGCCCCGGGCTTAATCTGGGTTGAACGCAGAATGCTCGCGCTCTGGCAGGATCGCTATGGTCCCAACCGGGCAGGGCCTTTTGGGATATTGATTGTACTCGCTGACACGCTAAAGCTTTTTTTCAAGGAAGACTGGATTCCTCCTTTTGCCGACAAAAAGGTTTTCGTCATCGCACCGGCGATTGTAATGATTTCAGCCTTGATGGGTTTTGTGATCATTCCATTTTCTCCGGGTTTTATGGTTTCTGACCTGAACATTGGAATTTTATTTTTCCTGGCCTCTTCTTCGATGGGAGCCTATAGCATTATTTTGGGCGGTTGGGCGTCCAATAATAAGTATGCTTTATTGGGCGCCATGCGCGGAGCAGCCCAAATGATTTCCTATGAGGTGTTCATGGGCCTGTCGTTAATGGGGGTAGTTCTGTTATCAGGATCATTTAACCTGCACACCATTGTGGAAGCCCAGCAAGGGATGTGGTTTGTAGTACCGCAGTTCGCTGGCTTTATCATATTCTTCATTGCCGGAATTGCTGAGACACACCGCTTACCTTTCGATATTCCTGAATCTGAAAGTGAAATTATTGCTGGCTTCCACTCCGAATATTCCGGAATGAAGTTTGGAATGTTCTTCGTCGGAGAATATGTGGGAATCGTCCTGATATCAAGCATGACAGTGGCCTTATATTTCGGTGGCTGGCTAGGGCCGGACTTCCTCCCTCCCGTTGTATGGTTTATTCTAAAAACATTTGTATTTATCTTTTTATTCATTCTACTGCGGGCATCGTTACCACGGCCAAGGTATGATCAGCTAATGGATTTTGGATGGAAGATCTTGCTACCCATCACCATAATCAATCTGATGGTAACAGCCGCCATTATTTTAGTTATGGAACAGGGATGGCCTTAAAAAACGATTAAGAAGCCGGCATATTTTACAGCAATAAACAAAAGGAGGGTTATATGTTCAGTATCGTGCGGAGTATGTGGATAACATGTATGCACATGTTTCACAAACGTGAAACAGTTTTATATCCGGAAGAAGAAGTGAAACTCACTACCCGGTGGCGGGGCAGAATTGTTCTCACAAGGGATCCTGATATGGGCGAGCGTTGTGTGGGATGTTATTTGTGCGCTGCCGCCTGCCCCGTTGATTGTATTTCATTACAGGCAACGGAAGATGAAAATGGACGCAGATATCCTGAGTTTTTCAGAATCAATTTTTCTCGTTGCATTTTTTGTGGCTACTGCGAAGAGGCTTGTCCCACTTACGCAATACAGTTGATTCCGGATTTTGAAATGGCAGAATACAATCGCCAGAATCTGGTGTATGAAAAAGAAGATCTTTTGATTGACGGGGAAGGAAAATATCCGGGATACAACTACTATAAGGTAGCGGGCCTTGCCATCGGAGGTAAAGGCAAGGGTGAAGCACAAAATGAAAATCCTCCGATAGATGTAAAAAGCTTATTACCCTGATATGGAAGCTACATTTTACATATCCTCCGCTATCGCCATACTGGCCACCGTCATGGTGATCACCAGCTACAACATGATCCATGCACTCATTTACCTCATCGTTTCGTTTCTGGCAATCGCTGTGGTGTTTTTTGTGCTCGGCGCTCCATTCATCGCCGCACTCGAGATCATTATATACGCCGGGGCCATCGTCGTACTGGTAATTTTCGTCATCATGATGCTCAACCTGCGTGATGAGACTGTGGCCGAAGAAAAAACGTGGCTTACCCGCGAAATTTTCATTTTTCCCGCAATTCTTTCGGGAATTCTGCTAGCCGAGCTTGTTTACATCATTGTCAATGCCGGATCAACCCCACTGAGTTATCCGGCGATCAGCCCAAGTGAAGTAGGCTTATCCCTATACGGACCTTACGTCATTGGGGTGCAGCTGAGTGGAATTTTATTAATGTCTGGAATTGTGGGCGCTTATCACCTTGGACGCCAGAAGAAAAAAGTAGTGCATAGATTTTTAGAAAAAATAGAACAATGAACAATGTGCCTGTAGAAGCCGGATTAATCCTGGCAGGAATTCTTTTTATACTTGGCCTGATCAGTGTTCTGATCAGACGCAACATCATATTCATGCTGATATCAGTCGAGATCATGCTCAACGCCGCGGGCCTGGCCTTTATTGTCGCCGGCGCACGCTGGGGCCAGCCAGACGGACAGGTAATGTTCATTTTCATCGTTACCATGGCTGCTGCGGAAGTTTCAGTAGGCCTCGCGTTGATTTTACAAATATACCACCAGATTAAAACGCTTGATGGTGATGCGGCCAACAGAATGAAAGGATAAAAATATATTATTTAAAGTTAAGCGCAGGGAATCGCGATTAACGGTCACAAAAAAATTGTTGAGGCTTATGAACGAATTTTTATGGCTAATACCCGCGTTACCACTTGCCGGTGCGTTAGTCCTCATACTGACAAGGGGTAACCTATCACGAACCGTGGCCTCCATTATTGGCGCGGGAAGTGTTGGTATGGCGGCGATCGTGGCCATTATCATAAACCTTGATTTTATCTCAAGCGGTCAACAGGCGTATCATCAGGTGCTGTGGACCTGGATGAACGTGGATGACTTCTCTCCCGCCTTCGCTTTTTATCTTGATGCGCTTTCGGTAATATTTATTTTCGTCATCACATTTGTTGGTTTCCTGATACATATTTATTCAATAGGATTTATGGCGGATGATTCAGGGTTCTCCCGCTTCTTCGCATTCCTGAATCTTTTCGTTTGTTCTATGCTGATCCTCGTACTGGCTGATAACCTGGTATTGTTATATCTCGGCTGGGAAGGAGTAGGCTTATGCAGTTATCTGCTGATTGGATTCTGGTACGACGAAGAAAAAAATGGATACGCAGCGAGAAAAGCTTTCATCATCACCCGGGTAGGGGATACCGCTATGGCTATTGGTCTTTTTATGCTTTTCAGCACTCTGGGTACTTTGAATATTCAGGAGATTCTTACGCAAGCGCCGCAGGCCTGGACCGTAGGATCTCAAACAGCAATAGCCATAGCGTTTCTTTTATTGGGAGGTGCTGTTGGGAAATCCGCCCAACTTCCCTTACAAACGTGGCTTCCCGATGCGATGGCTGGCCCCTCGCCTGTCAGTGCTCTGATCCATGCCGCCACCATGGTAACTGCAGGGGTTTACCTGATTGCCAGAATGCATGTTATTTTTGAACTAGCCCCGGTGGCACAACTCTGGGTGGGAATAATTGGAGCCATTACGTTACTACTCGCAGGTTTCAGCGCCCTTACACAATTTGATCTTAAACGCGTGCTGGCGTATTCAACCATCAGCCAGATTGGATATATGTTCCTGGCACTTGGCATTGGTGCCTGGTCTTCCGCCATCTTCCATTTCATGATCCACGCCTTTTTCAAAGCCCTGCTATTCCTTGGTGCCGGAGCCGTCATTATGGTGCTTCATCATGAACATGACATGTTTAAGATGGGAGGCTTAAAAAATAAACTTCCTGTAATTTATTGGACCTTTCTCATAGGGGCTGCCTCCCTGGCAGCTTTACCTTTCATCACCGCTGGATTTTATAGTAAAGACCAGATACTATGGCTCGCCTGGGCAGGAGAAAAAGGTAACATATGGTTTTATCTCGCCGCATTAATAGGGGCTCTTGTTACCTCCATCTATACATTCCGAATGGTTTTCCTTACTTTTTTTGGCGAAGAGAAAACCCATGTCGGGCATGGTGCGGGAAGGCTCATTACTATTCCTTTAGTTATTCTTGCCGTCTTATCACTGCTTGGTGGTTTCATCGAGCTCCCTCATACGATGGGCCATGTTACTCTGTTAAGTGATTTCCTGCAACCTGTTTTGCCCGACGTGGTATTGCGGCCCGGCACCGAGCAGTCCGAATGGTGGATGCAGGGAATCGCTGCAATCCTGTGCCTTCTCGGAATTTATGTCGCATATTTCTTTTATATGAAAAGGACTGACTTACGCGCTGAGATTAAAGGGGCAACCTATGAACTAAATCGTTTCTGGTTTTCCGGTTGGGGTTTCGATGCCTTGTATGATATTCTGTTCGTGCAACCTTTTTTATATCTCGCCAGGACCAACAAGAATGATTTTCTGGATAAAATAAATGAAGGGATGGTAACGGGAGCGAATTTCTTTCACAAAACATTTGCCCTGACACAGAACGGCGTCATGCGCTGGTATATCATGGGCATCGTGGTGGGGGCGATTTTGATTTTGTCCCTCGGATTGCTCCTTCATTAAGAACCAGCAAAAATGTTACTTGAAAATGCAATGAAGAAAATAAATAAATAGCCAATGATCTTACTCTGGTTTATAATCATTTTAATGGGTAGCGGGGTACTGGCGTGGATAGCTGCCCAATGGAATACTCAACTTTGTCGATGGATATCATTGCTGGCGTTGGTTATCAATTTTGTTTTCGCAACTTTATTATGGCTTGACACAGAGCGCCTTTCTGAACCCGCGTCTACCTGGATTTCTACATTCAAAGTTGACTGGATACCCACTTTTGGAATCAGTTTCAATTTAGCATTGGATGGCCTGAGCTTGCTCATGTTATTATTAACATTTTTGCTGGGTGCTTTAGGGGTTGTTGCATCCTGGCGCGAAATTCAATATAGAGTTGGTTTTTACCATTTTAATCTTTTATGGGTGCTGGCGGGGATTGCCGGAGTTTTCCTGACCATGGATCTTTTTCTCTTTTATTTTTTCTGGGAGGTAATGCTTATTCCAATGTATTTTCTCATCGGAATCTGGGGACATGAAAACAGAAACTATGCAGCGTTCAAATTTTTTATTTATACTCAGGCGAGTGGGTTGCTGATGCTGCTGGCTATTCTAGGATTGTATTTTGTTCATGGCAGAACATCAGGGATCTATACTTTCAATTATTTTGAATTATTGGATACGGTCATGGCACCCGGTACTGAACGCTGGCTTATGTTGGGTTTTCTAATCGCTTTCATTGTTAAACTCCCGGTTGTTCCATTTCATAATTGGTTACCTGATGCACATTCCGAAGCACCCACCGCGGGAAGCTTGATACTTGCGGGCCTTTTACTTAAAACTGGTGCCTATGGTTTACTTCGTTTTGTTGTTCCTTTATTTCCCAATGCATCACTGGAAATCGCACCCTTTGCTATGTTGTTTGGCGTCATCGGTATTTTATATGGAGCCCTTCTCGCTTATTCCCAAACCGATTTAAAAAGACTGGTGGCTTATACCAGTGTAAGTCATATGGGGTTCGTGATACTGGGCGTCTTTGCATTTAACGAACTGGCCTGGCAGGGCGTGGTGATGCAGATGATTACCCATGGCATCAGTACTGGCGCCTTATTCCTGATTGCCGGGGCGCTGTACGAGCGCACCCATACCCGAAATATTGAAAAAATGCGTGGCTTCTGGGCGAAAATGCCTTTTATGGCCACAATAGGTTTAATATTTTCCATGGCCTCTCTTGGTTTGCCAGGCCTTGGAAATTTTGTGGCAGAATTTTTAACATTGGTAGGCGCATGGCAAAGCAATCCCATACTCACCATTTTTGCAACCGTAGGACTGGTGGCGGCTACCGCATATTCTTTGCGTATTATGCAGAAAATATTTTACGGAAAAGTGGAACTAACGTACACCCTACCGGACCTATCCATTCGGGAAAAATTTGTTCTGGTACCCATGGTGGTGGTGATTATTACATTAGGTCTATTTCCGCAGCCTGTACTGGATACCACAAGGCCCCTGGTTCAGGATATTTTAAATAACACGAAAGAAGCAGGTATAAAAAAGGAAACAATTTTGCAGCAAGAAGAAATGTTAGGTTTAAAAGGAGGTTCCCATGAGTAAAACAGACTTTCTCAGCATCATCCCCCTGTTTATTCTGACAAGTGCGGCCATTCTCATTATGTTTTCCATTTCGGTAAAACGGAACCACAAAATAATTTATGTCATTACGGCCCTATCGCTTATCGGAGATTTCATTTATCTGGTTTTGTATAATGCCAGAGTAAAGTGGATCATTGAACCGCTTTTCATTTTTGACGGTTTTGGAATTTTTAACATGGGGCTTATCCTTCTGACAGCGGTCGCCGTTACCATGATCTCGTATGCCTATTTTGAGCAAAGAGAAGAAAGAAAAGAAGAGTATTATATTCTCCTGATCTTGGCAACGCTGGGCGCCTGTACCCTGGTGATCAGCAAGCATTTTGTATCCCTTTTCCTTGGACTCGAAATTTTGAGCGTTTCCCTTTATTCCATGATCGCTTATTTGCGGAAACGGGAAAGGTCTGATGAGGCAGGGATTAAGTATTTAATAATGGCCGCATTTTCCTCCGCTTTTTTATTGTTCGGAATGGCCCTGGTGTATGTTAGCACCGGCTCGATGGACTTCCAGGCTATCTCGGATTATCTTTCTACCCAGGCTGAATTATCCCTTATTCTAATGACCGGATTTGGATTGATGGTGGTAGGTGTGGGATTTAAACTCAGCATTGTTCCCTTCCATATGTGGGCAGCGGATATTTACGAGGGCGCGCCAGCACCGGTTACCGCCTTCATTGCAACGATTTCAAAAGGAGGAATGATCGCATTACTGATCAGGTTTTTTATTTCGATCAATGGATATCGGTATGAATCATTGGTACTGATCTTCAGTGTCATAGCTATTGCGTCCATGTTTATCGGAAACTTCCTTGCTTTGCGTCAAAAAAATGTGAAACGCATCCTGGCGTACTCATCAATATCACATATGGGCTATCTGCTCGTGGCTTTCCTTGCCGGAAACGAATTAGGCGTGCAGGCAGTAAGCTTTTATCTGGTGGCCTATTTTATAACAACCGTTGGAGCATTTGGCATTGTGGCTACACTGTCAGATAAAGACCGGGACGCTGAATTACTTGAAGATTATGAAGGGTTATTATGGCGACGACCCTGGACAGCCGCAGCATTATCTGCTATGCTTCTCTCACTAGCCGGGATTCCCCTTACCGCTGGCTTTGTCGGCAAATTTTATGTTATCGCTGCAGGGGTAAATACGAATTTGTGGCTGCTTGTTTTTATGCTCGCGCTGAATAGCGCAATCGGACTCTATTATTATATTAAGATTATTGCGGTAATGTTCGAGAAGCATGAAGGAGAGGAAGAACCGTTGGGCATGTTACATCCTTCTGTCTACATCGTAAGCGGTATAACGCTTGGGTTGCTGGTTTCGCTTTTACTATGGGTGGGGATTTATCCTGAATGGATTATGGGTGTTATAAAGACCTATGTCAATAGCTAGGTGAGCATCAGACCGCATTGCGCTTGAAATATGCGTATGCTGCGCTATAATTGAGAATAACGATATATTTTTTCAATACGGCCATTCCAATGGAAGCGTTATTATGAAACTTTGATGATATAATTCCGGTAGGGACATCTTTCATTTCCAATTCCGATAACATTAATTTTTGAGACACTGTTTCATATCCGAAAATAGGTCCGCTGAAACCCAGGCCCAAAACATTTTCATTTCTGTAATAATTAAACTCCGATATATTTGTTGTTTTCAGTAAAAGTCCAAGACAAGAGCCTGTATCAATCATCAGATCATAGGATCTGTTTACTCTGGCATTAACAAAAATATGAGCATTCATGACGGGCCGTGCATCAACAATTTTCATGGGAATCTTCGCGTAGCCATAGGGTATTTTGGATCGTAAAGCCGGCCGGAAGGTAATGGTCCTGGCGCGGGCATTTAATTCAATTTCAAACTTTAACAAAATATCGTAGCCAATGACACCGTGAATGTTATGGAAGGGACTAAAAACATTCTTACTGCTAACAATTACTACGGCTATTTGCTCTCCCAGTACCTCATTAATACTAACCTTATTGCCCAGAGAAAGCACCCCGACGAGTGGCTTACCTGTTCCCAAGCCAGAAAACTGTATTTCTTTTCCGGGATTGATTGTTAATGACTTTTTGAATCTCTTCCCAAATAAAATCAAGTTTCGACAACCCGTATCGAGGATAAGATTTAAATGAATTGAATCATTGATGGTTACCGGTAGAACGATTAGATTTTTTACTGTCCTGTATTTCAAAGTCATTTCATGCACTGAATCCGGCAGAAAAAATCCCGCTTTGGGTACAGCGGCGAAAGCCAAACATTCAAGAAGCACAAGCAACCAACAGGCAAGAAAGGGGATTCGCAGGGATTTCATATGGGGAGGTTTTCAATAAGAAAATCTACCTCCCCCTGAGCGCCCTTCAAAGACGCAGAAAGGCGGATTTTTTATAAATCGCAATAGTGCCAATGCCCTGTTACCAGGGCAGGGTTACATACTAAAAGGGTAATTGTATCGGTAAATATAGGGTTCAATGATCCCGCATATTGGGTGGCTTGAAAATAGGAAGTCTATTAAGATTTATTAACTGATATCACAAATAGAGTGTTGAACCGAACCCCTTCAGGGAAAGCTCTTCGAAGTTTATTTTGCATGAAATTTTAAACTTTATCATTATGAAGAAAAATCATGGCCAGTCCGTTCAGACGCCAGAGCATCTTGCCAGGCACCCTTGCCATTGGAGGTTACTCACCGCGCACCATTGCCAGCTATCAGCGGGAAGTGCGATTTCTGGCTCAGTATTTTCGACATCTCTCCCCGTCTGCGAACTGAAACAACAAAACATCGAAGAGTTCCTGCCCTACGTGAAGCCAACCTGGGCTGTGCTCGAGACAAGTGCCCCGCAAGGCTGCTCTAGCAGCCCATACTGCCCAAACAATTCTGCAAAATCCGCAGCTATGAACTATATAGTAATCACAAACACCACACGCGTGTGAAGGCGATTCTAAAAGTTCCTCATTTGCCAAGCCTCCCTAATCGGCGCCGCGCTTTATACGCAAACGTCGCCAGCCATAGCGTCAGGACAAAATAGTTAAACAATAACTGGTGATAATTTATTATAAGGATTCTCCACGATTCCGCGCATTTTTTGGCACATAACCATTGCCGGTACATTCCGCCCACCAATCCAGCCAAATTGGGAAAGGATAATTACTACATAAACAAAGACCTGTTTGACCTTTTGGCTAATGTTAATAATAAGGTGTAGCTGTCATGGTAAGAAAAATGGCGATTTCTGGCTATGATGATCACTTCATGTATAGAAAATAGCCAAAATCTTTACATGACAACCAGAACATGTAAAGAAAATGCCACTTTTCTTTACATGAAAAATGAACATGTAAAGATTTTAAATTTTGAGTAGCAATTCTACAAACATTAAAAAAGCACCTTAAAACTTAAATGAAACAGTAAAAATGGACACACCAAGTTTCAAAGAAGACCATATAAGCCAGATACCCGCTTTGCAGTTGTTGCAAAAGTTAGGATATACCTATCTCAGTACGGCAGAAGCCGAGAAACTTCGTGGCGGCAAAATGAGTAATGTTTTGCTCGATGACATTTTGCGGAAGCAGTTGAAGGAAATCAATTCGGAAAAACGAATCAGTTCAACAAAGTCAACGTACATCAGTGATGCCAATATTGAAAATGGAATTCGTGCATTAAAAGAATTGCCGATGAATGAAGGTTATATAGCTGCTTGCGAAACAGCTTACAACCTCATCACCTTAGGGAAAGCATTTGAACAAAGCTTTGACGGAGATAAAAAAAGTATAACCCTTCAATACATTGGCTGGAAAAATTTAGAGAACAATGTGTGTCATGTAACCGAGGAATACAGCGTAATGCGAAGCACCAGCAAGGAACATTACCGACCTGATTTGGTTTTGTTCGTGAATGGAATTCCGCTTTGCGTGATTGAGTGCAAGCGACCGGATATGAAAGAGCCGTTAGCACAGGCAATCAGTCAGCACCTGCGTAACCAGCAGGAAGATGGAATCCGTGCCTTGTATGTGTACTCGCAAATCACATTGAGTATAGCAACACAAGAAGCAGCGTATGC
>JBDSIM010000167.1:0-10091 GCA_039917935.1 Cyclobacteriaceae bacterium
ATAGCAGATTCTGACACAATCACCCAAGGTATAACCGACCTGGTTGCCAAAAAGGCTTAATATTTTTTGAAAAACTTCTGTCGCCAAAAAAAAAATCCTAAAAATGGTTCACGCTTCTGTCCTTAAACTTTTACGCATGTGCTTTGTGCATATAGGACAAACACTCCATGTATGTCCTCGCGCAGGGCAAAATTTCCTGCCAAAGTAGATGAACTGAAGGTGCGCTTTATCCCATTTCCCCTGCGGGATGAGTCGTTTAAGATCCCTTTCCGTTTGTTCCACGCTTCGGCCATTGGTCAATCCCCAACGATACGCCAACCGGTGAATATGGGTATCCACCGGAAACGCGGGTAGCCCAAAAATTTGCGTCATCACCACCGATGCTGTTTTGTGGCCAACACCAGGCAAAGACTCCAATGCTTCGAAAGTATTAGGAACTTTTCCATCATATTTTTCGACGAGGATTTCGGAAAGTTTGCTGATCGCTTTTGATTTTGCGGGAGATAATCCACAGGGTTTGATAACCCCCCTGATTTCATCAACGGAGAGGTTAGCCATGTCGAATGGATTGTCTGCGAGGCTGAACAAGTAGGGGGTAGTCTTGTTCACACGTTCGTCTGTACATTGGGCCGAGAGCACTACCGAGATCAGCAACGTGTAGGCATCCTTATGGTTTAATGGAATGTCCGGATCAGGGAAATATTTGTCCAGGATTTTTAGGATGTCTTTTACTTTTTCGGATTTCGGCATGAGAAATTACGCAGGTTGTCGGGCCGACTGTTTTTAAGGGTAGAGCAGATACTTTTTTCTCATCTCCCGGTAGCGCTCTAAATCTTTTTGCCAGGTTGCCTTGATCTGTGATTGTGTAAAACCGTTGCGGATCTGTTTTTGGAGTTCGGGTGTTCCTGCAAGCGTATTAAAATAATCAGAAAAGAATTTTTCCTTCCCCGCATACTTTTGATAAAAGTCAAGAAGGTATTGGAGATTGATCGCCGGTTGAACCGAGACCGTACTGAGATCCAGACCATAACAGAGTTTTCCCTCATGTGGAGGATTATTGGACATCCCCGGGATCGCTTTAGGTGTAAACTCAAATGGCAGATCTGAAAACTCAGGGTTACCGATGATCAGGTAGGGAGTTTCTGTTCCGCGGCCAATGCTCACCACGGTGCCTTCAAACAGACAAAGGGAGGGATAGAGTTTCACAGCCTGGTCATTGGGTAAGTTCGGTGAAGGCTTCACCGGTAGGGAATAAAAGCTTTCGTGGTTCCAGTTTTGTATGCGGATGATTTCCAGATCGCAAGTCAATCCTTTTTCCAGCCACCCTTCTCCATTGATCATTTGCGCCAATTCCCCAACCGTCAACCCATGGACTATGGGAATGGGATGCATTCCAACGAATGATTTCAGTGATGGCACACGCAACGGACCATCGATATAACTGCCATTGGGATTCGGCCGGTCAAGAACAATTAACTTTTTACCTTGCTCCGCACAGGCTTCCATCACATAATGCATGGTACTGATATACGTGTAAAATCGGGTACCTACATCCTGAATATCAAAAACCACTACGTCAACATCGGCGAGTTGTTCTGGCGAAGGTTTCCGGTTGTTGCCATAAAGTGAAACTACTGATAATCCTGTTTTTATATCCGTGCCATCTTTTATTTCTTCACCATCCGCCGCAGCTCCCCTAAAGCCGTGTTCAGGCGCAAAAACTTTTTTGATCGTTATACCCCGTGATTTCAGCGTATCGGTAAGATGGGTTTTTTGAACCAGCGAGGTGTGATTGACGACCAGCGCGATATTTTTATTTGTCAGCTTTGGCAGGAGAATATCCAACTGGTCTGCACCCACTTTCACAGGTCCATTTATCGCAGGAGGTTCCGGCGGGCCCGATACCGATTTAATGTTGCATTCCGTAAACAATGCCAGGATCAATACAGGAACTATTAAGTTTAATTTTTTCATATTTACATTTACCAGCGCACTACGTAAAGAGTTATGACTATTTTGCGGCCATTCCGACTGAAAAGTTAGTAAAATTGAATCTATCTTACTTTATATCCAAACGAATTAGTGGCGGTTACCAGGAAGGGTTCTCCTCCACAATCCATAAGATTGCTGTTATCAGCATCGCCATTGGATTGGCTGCAGCGATTGTTTCGTTCCTTATAATGAAAGGTTTCCAGGAAACGGTAAAAGATAAGATCTACAGCTTCAGTGGCCACATCCTTATTACCAAGTTTTCGATGAATAATTCAACGGAGGAACAACCCATGAATTACCAGATCGAACTCTACAACGAAAAGGAAAAATTCCCTTTCATCCGTCACATTCAGGAATATGCCCATAAAATTGGTGTGGTCAAGACGGATGATGAGGCCTTAGGGGTCCTGATTAAGGGTGTGGGAAAAAGTTTTGACACAGAAGCTTTTCGCGAAAATATGGTTGCCGGAGAATTTATACAATTTCAGGATTCGGGCTATGCCAGCCAGATAATTTTGAGTAAAACCATCGCTACAAAATTGAAAAAAAATGTTGGCGATGAAATTATTGTTCACTTTTTCCAAAATCCTCCCCGGTTTCGGAGGCTGAAGGTAAGGGGCATATACGAAACGAATCTATCGGAGTATTTTGACAGCAGGGTTATTATTGGAGATATCCGCATGATTCAGCGTCTCAACGATTGGTCAGACAGCCTGGCCAGCGGACTAGAAGTTTTTGTACATGATCCTGAACAGGTCGATAATGCCGGTGTTGCCATTGGGGAGATGATGGACTATGATCTGAATATTGAGCGCGTCAGCGATAAATTCATTCAGGTTTTCGAATGGCTCGAACTGTTAAGCCGACAGGTAAATATCCTGCTGGGTATTATCCTCACGGTGGTTTGTGTTAACATGATCTCAATTGTTTTGATCCTGGTGATGGAGCGTACGCAAATGATTGGGATGTTGAAAGCCCTCGGTGCAAGCAATGGATTTATTCGTTCAATATTTATTTACAACGGTGTTAATCTTATCCTGAAAGGATTGTTACTGGGAAATATTCTTGCCCTTGGGCTGTGTTACATCCAGTATAAATTCAAACTTATTTCCTTGAACCCGCGCGATTATTATATGAGTTTCGTACCCATCAGCTGGCATTGGGAAATTGTTGCCTTGTTAAATGTTTTTACCCTGGTTGTGGTCACACTGATCCTGCTGTTACCGACCATGGCCATTTCCCGCATTACTCCTATCAAAGCGATCCGGTTTGATTAAAGGCTTTAAGCCTGAATGACCTTTATCCCTCTATTTAATAAGAATAACAAGACATAATGTCTTTTTTATTTTACTCAAACAGTGTGTTTAATGTCATAATGTCGCATTTTATCTATCGGCACATTTTTTCCTGATAGACATGGAAATTGATGTTAAACCGAAAAAAATAATAACTATGAGTATCGCGCGTTATAATACTGCAATGAATGATTTTTTACCCATCTCTTTCGGCAATCTGGTTGAGCGTTTCTTTAACGAGTCAGTCAGTCGTTCGGGAGGTGCTTCCTATGCTTTTGTTCCCAAAGTGGATATCATTGAAAATGAAACAGCTTTTGAAATCCATTTGGCGGTTCCGGGAGTGAGCAAAGAAGATTTTAAAATTGATTTGAAAGATCATCATCTCACCATCAGCGGTGAGCGGAGGTTTGGAACGGAAAAGTCTGAGAATAATTTTAAGTTGATGGAATCACAGTACGGAACTTTCAGACGTTCATTTGCCTTACCAGAGAATGTTGATGGAGAAAAGATCAACGCCAGTTATAAAGATGGCATCCTTGCGCTGGTAGTGCCGAAGGATGAAAAGAAACTTTTGAAGACTACCATTAAAGTAGCATAATAAGAAGAAAGCCGGGAAAGGATTTAACTTTTTGCACCCAGTCCTGGCTTTCAACTTTTAAGATAGGGGTTTAAGTTTAGTAGGTGTGAAGCGTCCCAATAATTGGGACGCTTTTTTTTTATTTTAATGAGGCTATTTTCTTAAAATAAACGTTTAACTTACTTATAAAGGGATTTGATATGAAGCGTTCTGTTTTTATTCTCGCCATTGTTGTAGTAGCCTGTATAGGTGGCGTTTTAGGTTCTATTTTTACCATCCGTTACCTGAATGTTTCCCCACTGAATTATGCTTCCATTGAAGGCCGCCAACAGTTGGTTCTGACAGGCACAACATCAGATACTTTATTAAGTGTTCCACGGGAAATTAATTTTCTTTCTACTGCGAATCGCGTAGTTCCGGGTGTAGTGCATATCAGAACAGGCTATGGTCCTGGTGTTTTTAGTTTAAATCCATTACAAAATCATGAGCGCCCTGTTCATTCATCCGGGTCCGGGGTAATCATTTCGGACGATGGGTATATCGTTACCAATAACCATGTCATTGAGGATGCCACCAATATTGAAGTGGTGATGAACAATAACCAGCGATATTACGCGAAGCTTGTGGGATCCGATGCAAATACCGATCTCGCATTGCTAAAAATAAAAGCTTATAACCTTCCGTTTGTTCCCTATGGAAATTCTGATGGAATTCAGCCGGGTGAATGGGTCCTCGCCATTGGAAATCCCTTTGATTTAAATTCTACCGTTACTGCCGGTATCGTTAGCGCTAAAGCGCGGAACATAGGCATTCTTCAGGAAAAGAACGGACTTTCCGTTGAAGCTTTCATTCAAACCGATGCCGCGGTTAATCCAGGAAATAGCGGGGGCGCGTTGGTCAATTTAGCAGGTGAACTAATTGGCGTGAATACGGCGATTGCCACTTCTTCCGGAAGCTACCAGGGATATTCTTTTGCCATTCCGGTAAGCCTCGTCAAAAAAGTAATGGATGATCTTCTTGAGTTTGGGAAAGTACAAAGGGGATTACTGGGGATTAATATCGGTGATGTGGATGCTACATTATCCGAGCAGTATGATTTAACAGTAAGTCAGGGTGTATTCATCAGCAGAGTTATTTCAGGAAGTGCTGCAGAAGATTCAGGCATGCTGCCGGGGGATGTAATTGTTGCCATTGACGGACATATCGTAAATTCTGTATCTGAACTCCAGGAGTGGGTTGCCCGAAACCGGCCGGGAAAGGAAATTGAAGTGGCGTTCTTGCGGGATGGTATTCGAAAGGAAGTAAAAGCGCGCTTAAAGAACAGCCAGGGCGAGGAATCGTTCGAGAAAAAAGAGGTCAGAAATCTGATCGAAGGCGCTCAGTTTGAAGACGTTCCCTATCGTGATCTTTCAAAACTTTTGTTAGATGGGGGTGTGAAAGTAACGAATATCAATTTTGGGAAGTGGAAAAAGGCAGGTATCAGGAAGGGCTTCATCATTGCTTTTATAGATAAAGTTCCCGTGGATAATATTGAAGACCTTAACCGTATTCTGGAATATAAAAAAGGTGGAGTGCTTGTGGAGGGTTTTTACAGTGATGGACAAAAAGGCACTTACGGGCTGGATTGGTAGCACGCGCACGATTGGTCAAATCTGACTGGGGTGGTCTCTCCAAAAAGTTTTACCTTTGTGTCTTAATGGCACAAGCCGTATGAAGAATTTTGGTATTCAGGAAGCGCTCTCATCGCTGGGTGTAAAGAAAAATAATTCTGGTATTTCTACGGGCAAAACCTGGCTCCGATCAAAAGGTACACGCATTGAATCTCTTTCACCCGTAGACGGAAACATTATTGGGTCAGTGACTGCCGCTGACGACAAATGCTACCAACAAGTCGTTTCAACTTCTGGAAAAGCTTTCAAGGAATGGAGGACATGGCCTGCTCCAAAACGTGGAGAAGTGGTGCGCCAGATAGGGGACGCTTTGCGCCGGGATAAAACCCCGTTAGGGAAACTCGTTTCTTATGAAATGGGAAAAAGTAATACTGAAGGGTTGGGCGAGGTTCAGGAGATGATTGACATTTGTGATTTTGCCGTGGGCCTGTCACGCCAGCTTCATGGACTAACGATGCATTCCGAGAGGCCTAGCCATCGCATGTATGAGCAATGGCATCCGTTAGGGGTGGTGGGAATTATTACCGCCTTTAACTTTCCTGTCGCTGTTTGGTCGTGGAACACCATGCTTGCGTGGGTTTGTGGCAATACCTGTATCTGGAAGCCATCTGAAAAAACACCCTTATGCAGCATTGCCTGTCAGAATATAATCAGCGAAGTATTTGAAAAGAATTCGGTTCCGGAAGGCGTATCCTGTTTGTTGAACGGTGATTATAGAACCGGGCAACTCCTCGCCAAAGATGAAAATATAGCTTTGCTTTCCGCCACCGGTTCCGTGCGTATGGGCAAAGCCGTTGCACAGGCTGTAGGCCAAAGGTTAGGTCGCACGCTGCTGGAACTCGGAGGAAATAATGCCATCATCATTACGGAAAACGCTGACCTGGATATCGCTATCCGTGGTTCTCTTTTTGGCGCTGTGGGTACGGCTGGACAACGGTGCACTACTACGCGGCGATTAATCGTTCACAAAAGTGTTTACGAAGAAGTAAAGGCCAGGCTGATCAATGCTTATCAGACTTTAAGGATAGGTAATCCCCTTGATCCATCGAATCACGTGGGTCCGCTTATTGATAGGCAGGCTGTGAAGACTTATGCAGATGCTTTGCGGAGAGTGAAAAAAGATGGGGGAAATGTAATTGTAAAATCCGGTGTACTTCAGGGCAAAGGATTTGAATCAGGTTGTTATGTTAAGCCGACTATTGTCGAGGCGAACCATACCCTTGAAATCGTTCATCAGGAAACTTTTGCACCGATTTTATACCTCATTCGTTACGAAAACCTTTCGGAGGCAATTGAAATTCAAAATGGAGTCAAACAGGGGTTGTCATCCTCGATCATGACAAACAATATGCGGGAAATGGAAACTTTTTTATCGCATGAGGGTTCGGATTGCGGTATTGCTAATGTAAATATCGGCACTTCTGGAGCGGAAATCGGAGGTGCCTTTGGTGGTGAAAAAGAAACCGGTGGTGGCCGTGAATCGGGTTCAGACGCCTGGAAAAATTATATGAGAAGACAAACCAATACCATCAATTATGGTGATTCACTTCCTTTGGCGCAGGGAATAAAATTCTCGATTTAGCGCGTTTGGGAAATCCTGTTCAAACACTTACTTTTATACACTTTCAACAAGAGTAGTACTATGGCAGTAAAGAAATACCGCACCGTCATGCTTATCGACGATAATGAAATTGATAATCTCATCAACCAGAAAATGATTGAGGCGGCATCCATTGCAGAAAATATCTATACCCACACCGGTGCGAAAAGTGCCATAGAATTTCTGAAAAATATGGAAAAACTGGATGTGGCCAATCAGGTTTTGCCGGACGTGATTTTCCTTGACATTGATATGCCCCTGATGGACGGATTTCAATTCCTTGATGAATTTGAAAAGCTCACAAATGTTGCCAAGAAAAAATGTAGGATTGTCATGTTGACTTCCTCAATCAATCCCCAGGATTTCAACCGATCGAAAAAATATGACAACGTTAAACTCTATCTAAACAAACCGTTGTCGCATGATAGCATAATTAAGCTTGAAATTTAGGGGGCATCTTACTGCTTCGGCCGCGAAGGGTTTAGGGTAATCTTTGAAGACCAACACGTACCTCTGGATAAATTTGCTTTTGGTAAACGCCTTCTCAAAATCCACCTGCATTTAATAACCAATGCCCGATACCATTAAATTTCCGTTAGCAACCTCACGAATTTTTCGTCAAGTTTAATCAGTTTAGTAGGCGCAAAATATCCCACAGTGGTGGCATTCAGCCGCGGAAGTAAGCCGTTGATCTTTTTTGCTTTTTCTTTCTTTGCCTCACTGGTAGCAATCTTAAGGATTTTCAGAAAAAGCATAATATTTTCACAACTATCTTTTCCAAATAATCTTATTTGCCTCTGGATACTGTTTGAAAGCTGGTTAAAGAGTTCATAGTCTTTTAGCAGAACGTATTGTAGCGCAAGCAAAGACTTTATTTCAAGCTGAGCAAAAGGGTATTTTTTTAAGCTGACTTCATTTAACAAGTTGTTAATAAGTTTAGCGGCTTCGTCAAATTTATCTATATAATAGCAGCCAAGGGCGCGGTACAGTACATAGATGATATGTTTTGGAGCATCCAAAGAATCGACTTCAAAGTCCTCGAAAACAGTTTCATTTTCCCCGTACAATTCGGCTTCCGTGCCATTGCGTAAATGACGTTCAATTTTTGAAATGAGGAATTGGGCCGGAAATGTATAGGTTGAATAATTCACCATCAGGTTAGCGCAGGCATCATTCACTTCCTCAAAATATTTTTCTGCCTGCCGGTAAACCTTGTAATGGTTGTAGTACTCCAGCTTCAGAAATTCGAAAACCAGGTTGAGGTGATAATAGATGGCATCCAAATGATAGCTTTCAAAGATCTTTTGTACTTTATCGAAAATATCTTCGATGGACTCGCCATCCTGCTGCATATTATCATCCACTTCTACAAACAACCTGTGGAAGACATACATGCAGCTCTGATAGACATACAAGCGATGCGATTCATATAATTTAGCAACATTTTGCATCTCCTTCATCACCAGGTTCAGACCTAACTTTTCTGTCTCTCCGCCATTAAGGAGGTAATCCCCAAACTTCTTGAAATAATCGGCCAGGAGATCTTCAGATTTATCCACTGCCAGCATGTAGGCTACGTGCCGGTTATAAAGCTGCGAATAAGTAAATAAATCCGGAGAATTAATATTCAATCGTTTTAATGACTTGTAAATGACGGTAAGTTCATTGGCCAGGTCATAGTCTAGCAGTTCTTTTTCAAGCTTCTTTAAAGTGGCTACGGAAATAGCTTTTTTCTTTGTGAAAAGAACTTCATTGATATTGGCGACTTTTCGAAGAACGTCCGTCCGGGGGCTCTCGAGTTGCTCCATCAGATATTCTTCAATCTTCAGATTTAAGCGTGAGCGCAAAGTATAATAAGCATTTGCGTTGACATCCAATTCTGTCATGATCTTATTATCTGATAGAGAACGCTCCCGAAGCGCTTTGAGGAGGTACGCTGATTTTTCTGCGTTACTTTCGATGAGGGAATTATAGATCGCGGTGAAGTCTTTTTCAGAGAGCTGTTTTATGATATTCTTTAACTTGGCCATGAAACGGTTTTTACAACTGAAAATTTACAAAAAATATCCTTGTAAGCAATAGTTCACACAAGGATGGTATCGGCGGTAAATTTGCACTTTGCAAAGCGGTAAAACAAATAAAGGCGGGTTCAATTAAGTTTGTACTTTTGTGCTTGGGTAAAACTAGTATAGTGATTTTTAAGTTTACGACAGGGTTTCTATTGATTTTACACTGTGGGGTGAGTTTTGCCCAGTTAAATACCTCGACGGAAAGATCTGCTGTAAAAAGCATGGCGAAACACCGGTGGGAAAAAGCAGAGATTAAACTTCGAAAAGCCCTTCGCAAAGACACGGTCAATGCACCTATTCGCTACCTGCTTTCTTCTTATTATTTTAATCACGGCAACCCTGACTTCAACCTTGACTCAGCATATCATTATGCGATTACGGGAATGAAGGACCACCAGATTACTCCCGAACGTGTAAGGGAACGATTGAAGAGAACGCCGTTGGATAGCCTCCGTCTGAGCCGTATAAGAGAAAAAATAGATAGCGCTGGTTTTGAGGTGGCAAAGAGTGCGAATACCGAGGCTGCCTACCTTCTATTTCTAAGTCGTTATACAACCGCTGCCCAACGAGAGCTTGCCACAGCATTGCGTGATGAAGTCGCGTATCAGGAAGCCTTAATGATGAATACTCCGGAAGCTTTTTTAAGTTATTTGCACCGATATCCAGGCGCCACCCGGTCATCTGAAGCACGTGCTCAGTACGACCTGCTCTTATACCAGTCGGAGACCAGCGATAGTCGACTTAGCAGTTTTGTAAAATTTCTCAAAGCACATCCCGAAACACCCTATCGCAAAGAGACCTTCCGCCATATCTTTGAACTATCGACTGCCGATGGAAGTGTTGAGAGTTTTCTGAAGTTCATGGAGCTTTACCCATCAAGTGACCTTG
>JBDSIM010000168.1:0-7475 GCA_039917935.1 Cyclobacteriaceae bacterium
CTCGTGCGTCGTGAAACGCGCGCCTACAGAATTACCCGAAGGAACTTCAAAGGCATAACCAAAGCGATAGGCCTCAGCGAATTTGATTTGGGCCATCAACCCATAGGCATTCAGGTTTCGTGTATAAATACCTGCCGTATATTTCTCCTCGAAGTTTAAAGCAAAATTTACATCGGCAGAGAGGGGTGAACCTTTCACCGATTTTAACAATACAGATGGCTTAAGCCTGAGGTGTTCATTGATGTAAAAAATATAGGCCCCCATGGCATAAAAATGCTGGCTATATAATTCTGTTTCCACATCGCTGACGATAACTTTTGACTTCAGCATGCGCGGTACGGACAGGCCGAAAAAATAGCGCTCGCTGTTCAGGATAACGCCTGCGCCAAAACTAGGTTTCGAAAAATTCTGATTTTCGGTAAAAGCAGGATCCAGTTTATCATAAGGATTTAAGTCGGTGTTGTTTCCCTTAAAGCTGATAAAGCCTGCCTGCAATCCAAAAGACAGATACTTTTGATCGAGGTCCAAACGGTAGGCATATGTGCCATGAACTTCCGTGTTGCTGTTAACACCCACCATATCCTTCAATACGATTAGTCCCACACCCATTCTATTATCAAGCAAAGAGGTATGCGCATTGACGTTGTATGTTGTCGGACTTCCATCGAAACCAGCCCACTGCTTCCGGTATGTTACGCCAGCGTTCAGATTGTTGTTCAGTCCCGAGTATGCGGGGTTGATGAGCAATGGATTGTTCAGGTATTGAGCATACAAGGGATCAATCTGTGCATTACTGAAACCATACAGACCCAGCATGAAAACCGTGAGCAGTATTAATTTTTTCATAAGTCCGTGGGTTTTGTTCAAGAGTAGTTTTATGCCAATGTACATTGTCATCCCCAAATGAGCCGTTATCACATTTTACGGGGGGAAATTGGGAAGCAACCCGGATAAGACGGCAGTGGACAATATCCAAAGTGCTCGGCGTAAAAAGCAGTGAGATCAAGCTGGCTACACTATTATTTCCGTTGAGCAAAGTCTTGTCAGTATTACCGATCGTTAGACCATGAGTCAATGCGGCAGCCAGATATACCATGGAGAGGCTGCATGCCGAGAAATAAAGACCGAAAACATCCCAATGTAAGTGGTTTGGCATGGCTCGTTATTGTTTTAGAGTAAGGTAACCGCTGATCATTTTTTTACCCGGAATTTCGATGGTATAAAAGTAGGTTCCCGTAGGCAATGGATTTCCATTTTTCCCATTTCCTTTAAAAGCATTCCCATCAAATGTGTTCAGATAATTTTCTGCATCATACACCTGATCACCCCAGCGATTGTAAATGTTTATTTTATGGCCTTCTGGTAAACCGATAATGCGCATATACCGGTTATCACCGCCACTGTTGGGTGCCACCGCGTTGAAGACGGTGATCTCACCGTCGACATCTATGTCAATTAGGAGTATGCTTTCTGAGCAGGCTCCCAGGGCATCGCATGCCCGAATGGTTAATTGATCGGTCCCGTGAAATGTGACGCCTGAATAATCCAACAGGAGGTTAACTTGCGTGGTTGACACTACCTGGATGGAAGCCTTTGCGCCACTGGCAGGGGCTTTAGCGATACTGAATAACAACGGATCCAGATTGTCATCCACATCTGAAGTGATGGAAATGAGATTGATGGTTTGGGTAGAACCCGCTGGCGTGCTGATGGGCTCCGGTTGTATCAATGGCGGACTGTTGACAAAAACATTGATGGTTTTTGGAACGATCTGAGGGTTCGTAAAGTCGATATCGTATACCGCGAAAGAAATAATTTTCGCATACGTTAATTTCCTATTTGGTTTTTTTCTCCCTGCTTCCGCGTCGGCGTCTTCAAACGCTACTGTTCGCAACAGGCTTTGATAGTCGGATACGTTGGCTTTGCCCCGAAATGTCAGTACCCCGGATGCGGCATCAAAAGATCCGGTAATCCCTTCCGCGGGTGTAAAGGACAATGTTTCTCCGGACTCGAAATCGTTCACTGCAACCGTGGCCTGGATAATCAAATCATCGTCAGGGTCTGAAAGGGTAAGACCCGGTTCGATGACAACGGGTGGTCCCCCAGCCGAATATAACGGAACAATCGAGGTAACGGATGTAACCACTCTTTCATTCTCGTTTTTTAGATAGGAAACAGATCCATCATCATTACCGGCAAAGAGATCAAGGTCGCCATCCGCATCATAATCGATCAATTCCATTCTGGCATTTACTTCAGCCTCACTGAAAAGAACTTCATCCGGCGGGGTCTCAAAAACGGGGTTTTCGGCCGTGCCTGTATTTTCAAAGTACCATAGCCCATGGGTTGCATAATAGGTATAATAAGAATAGGTGCCCCCATTAAACTGCAGATCAAAGTCTCCATCATGGTCCAGATCCGTAAAATTGAGGTAAGGGGTATTATATTGGTAAGCGGTTGCGAAATCCAAAGGATTACTGAGATCCAACTCTTCTGTGTACACCGGTGTCTGGGCTGATCCTGTATTTTTGTAATAGCGGATCTCATAGTTGTTCGTAATAAACAGGTCGAGATCGGTGTCATTGTCAATATCGACGAGCCTGACAGCGCTGTAATAGGGTGCAATGATTCCCGCAAAGGGACTTAACTCTATTTCCTGGGTATACACGCCCGCATCATTGCGGAAGAACACAACTTCGCCAAAATAATTTCCGCTGATAATATCCAGATCATTATCGCCATAGGCATCGGCAAACTGTGGGACAAATTTGCCGTATACTTCGAGTCCATCAAACTTATTTTCAGCACCTTTTATTTTCTCAAAACCGGCATCGGTTTTTTTATAAGGGGTCACAAAGCTCCGGTTTGTGACATAGGTGAGGGTGTTGTAATCGTAGTAGGTATAGTCGTATTTGTTGCCGATGACCGCATCAAGGTCCATATCACCATCGGTATCAAGGAGAACAGGGGCTGCGGCCTCGCTGACATGAACGCCGTCAAATGGATTTTCAAATCCATCTATTTTTGTAAAAACACTGTTCGCTGAGTTTTTATAATAATTTTATCTGAATATTTATTGTCGTAATAACCGTCTTCGTCTGCGACAAACAGATCAGGCAGACCGTCATCATTAAAATCAATAAAGGCAGGCGAGGCACTCAGGCCGAGGTCAAAGCCATCAAAAGGATTACCCGTTTTTTGAACCGGATTCCAGTCACCGGTTTCTTCAACGAAATTTCCAGGGGTTGTTTGTTTGTAGTACCTTAAATAACCGTCGTAATAATTGCCGATAACAAGGTCGTAATCCCCGTCTTCATCAAGGTCAGCAAGGGCGGGGTGTATAGAATAATTCCAGTTGGTCGGATCAGTGTCAAGGGTGACTTCGGAGGAGGTGAAATTTCCACTTTGGTGAATCGTTTTCAAAGGCAACACCGTTTAAGTGGCAATGATCTTCCGGAGAAATCCTGGAAATAAAAAAAGGTTTCCATACTGGTGTAAAACTGAAATGGTGGTCGATGGTAGCCAGACAGCTGAACCTCGTGTTTACGGCAAGCAGTGTGTCTCCGATCCAATGCAAGTCATGAATGTCTATTTCGCCGGTAAAGTAGGTAGCCCTGGGCAGAAATAAAGCATCATAGGTATTGGGTTGTTGTGGATAATTCGGTGCCATTCGGCTGGCATTATTAAAAACCATTACTTCTGTTAACGTGGCAATCGCCAAACGCTTAGCACTTATGCCAATGCCCATCGGTTTGGCGAATGTCCGGGGTAGTTGTATCAGACGAGTCGGATTGACGGCACTGATCAGCACTACCTTTCCTGCCTGATAAGTGCTTAATGCAATGGTGCAATTGAGTTTATGGAGGATTTCGGGCAAACTGCTCGAATGCGTGCAGGTAAAGGTGGCAACCTTTTCGTTCATAGATTAAATAACTTCAAAAACGCGGCAAACGCCAAGAATGCAAAGCAATTCGCCATAACACAAACGATTGAGTAAATAAAATTAACCTGCCGTAAAGAAATTGGACTTAATTCCTTTTAATAATGGTTAATTTGATTGGGATATCAGTTGACGTTGCCTTGGACTGGCCAAAAAATGTTTGGGAGCAGAAAATCAATAAAGTGAGCAACAATGCCAGTAATAAACGGTATTTCAGGTGCAAGGTAAGAATATTAGGTTCTGTACTAAGGTAAATGTTCAAGCGGCAATTCACAGCTTTTGCTAAGTTTCTGATCCTTAAATAATAAATTATTGACTCCGACATGAATTTTGAACAAATCAGCGAGAAGATCCACCTTTATAAGGAAGCCGGAAAGTCCCTTTTTACGACTTCTTCCTTTCAATCTCATAGCCTCGTGTTGCTGCATATTTTAAGCAGAATAGATAATAAAATTCCCGTTTATTTTATTAACACCGGCTACCATTTCCCGGAAACGGTTCAGTTTCGCGACCATATCACGGAACTATTTGGTCTGGTAACCGTGGATTTAAAATCTGATCTACCAAAATTCATGCAAAGGGATGGTGAGGGCAGGTTGTTGTTTACCTCAGATCCGGATCATTGCTGTTATCTGAATAAAACACAGCCGATGGATGCGATTTTGCTGTCACATGATGTTTGGATCAATGGGGTAAGGGCTGATCAGAGTTCGATTCGCGCAGCTATGAAAGTCGAACAGCCTGCCAAACATGGATGTACCCGTTTTCATCCCATGCTCGATTGGAATCCCAAAATGATCTGGCAATATCAAAAGGAGTATAATTTGCCCAGGCATCCGCTTGAAGAAAAAGGTTTTATCAGCATTGGATGTGAGCCTTGTACCCGTAAGGTGGATCCCGAAATGCAGGAAAGGGAAGCCCGCTGGTTTGGATTAAATAAAGTAGAATGCGGGTTGCATACGGATCTGATAAATAAGTAATCAGGTGAGTGGGGAGTTGTCAGTGGTGAGTGAATCGGCTTAAATTATGACAAGAAACATTTCATTTATTGCGAGGATAAAAAAAATATCTAGATTGAGGATTTAGATAGAATTGTCCTGCTCACAAATCGCCACTGACTATTAAGCGAATAAATTGAATGAATAGCACCCCCACAACTGACTTACCCACAATTATGGATACCAAACTCACAACTGACCACTCACAACTGACATAGATGAAAGTTTTAGTTACCGGAGGTGCTGGGTATATCGGCACCGAACTTGTCAGTTTGTTAATTAACAATCCAGTTGTCGATCAGGTTATTGTGTATGATAATCTGAGCCGCCCCAATTTCAATATGTTTTTGGGATTAAGACTTCAAAAGCATCAGAAAATCTCTTTCGTAAAGGGCGAGCTGCTGGATTCCCGCGCCCTTAAAAAACATTTGAAGGGGGTAGATGTGGTGTATCATCTTGCCGCCAAAGTGACCACGCCTTTTGCAAACGCAGATGCGCACGGATACGAGCAGGTAAATCATTGGGGTACTGCAGAGTTGGTGTACTCGATTGAAGACAGTGACGTTAAGAGATTTATTTTTACCAGTAGCACGGGTGTATATGGATCTTCCAAAATCCCTGCCCATGAAGATACGCCCCCCGATCCACAAACATTTTATGCCGTTTCAAAACTTCGCGGTGAACAGCATGTCAGGCGCCTGATTGGAAAAATCGATACTTATATCATGCGTTGTGGTAACGTGTATGGCTACAGCAAAAGCATGCGCTTTGATGCGGTAATCAACAAATTTATTTTTGATGCCAATTTTAATAAGATGATAACCATTCAGGGTGACGGTAAACAATCCCGCACTTTTATCCATATCGAAATGGTTGCCCATGCATTGAACAATCTACTCACCGCAGATCTTCCCAGTGATGTGTATAATGTAGTGGACAAGAATTTGAAAGTAATTGATATCCTGGATGTGATGAAGGAACTTATTCCTGAACTCGAGTTCATGTTTATCAACCAACATTTAAGACTCCATGAGTTAAATGTGAAAGTCAATCCATTGGTTACCGACACCCTCAAGATCAGAAACACGCGTACCCTAAAAGAAGATTTAAAAGAGTTCCTCGCCAAATTCAGTTTTTAACCTATTATCCATGCAAAATATCGCTACGATAATTGTTTTATTGACGGTCGTTACAGCCCTTGCCCAAATCACCGATCGATTAAAAATTCCCTATCCGATTTTACTCGTGCTGGCAGGGATCGGTATCGGCCTCGTTCCTGGCTTGCCGCCCATTAACCTCGACCCGGACGTGGTATTTCTTATCTTTCTGCCCCCGATTTTATACTCCGCCGCCTGGAATACCTCTTGGCCTGATTTCAAAAAAGCAAAGAGACCCATTACATTACTCGCGATTGGTTGCGTGATCTTCACTACCTGTGCGGTGGCATGGTGTGCGCATACCTTCATCCCTAACCTTGGTTGGCTCGAAGCGTTTGTGCTGGGCGCCATCATTTCACCTCCGGATGCGATAGCGGCGACGGCCATAACAAAAGACCTGAGTATCCCCAAACGTGTGACCACTATCCTGGAGGGCGAAAGCCTTGTGAATGATGCCACCGGACTAATAGCCTATCGGTATGCGGTGATTGCTGTGGTAACCGGGGCTTTCAATATATGGGAAGCAGGTTTAACATTTATTGTTGTTGCTGCAGGGGGCATCATCCTGGGGCTGGCAATGGGCCGGGTCATAAAATGGATTCATGAAATCACTCCGAATAATCCTACCATGGATACGGCCTTAACCTTTCTAACACCATTTACCGTGTACATGCTCGCGGAGAGTATTCATATATCCGGTGTATTGTCGGTAGTAACGTGTGGGCTATACCTTAGCTGGAATTCTTCGAAGCTCTTCAATCACCAGACAAGGTTACAGGCGTATGGTTCATGGAACACGGCTATTTTTATTCTTAATGGCGTGGTGTTTATACTGATTGGACTTCAGTTACCAATGATATTAGAAAGCATCCAGGACCATTCATTTTTGCAGCTTTTACAATACGGGGCGATTGTTAGCCTGGCCGTAATCCTGGGAAGGATCATATGGGTTTATCCGGGCGCTTACTTGCCAAGGCTGAGCAAAAAGGTAAGGGAGCAGGAGCCGGAAGTAAACCTGAAATTAGTAACTATTGTCGCCTGGTCGGGTATGCGAGGCGTTGTCTCGCTGGCTGCTGCCCTGGCCATTCCGCTTTTGGTGGAAGGCGCAGAACCATTCCCCAACAGAAATCTCATTATTTTCCTCACCTTTTCAGTTATCTTCTCCACGCTGGTGCTACAGGGTCTGACTCTGAGGCCATTGATCAGATGGTTGGGTATTCAAGTTGACGCAAAAGAACACGAAGCAGAACTTAAGGCGAGGTATGCCGTTGCTTCTGCGCTCATTGAACATATTGAAGAAAACTATTCACTGAGTCTGTCAGATGAAGGTCTGAATCTTATTAAAACAAAATACGAGATCAGGACACAGCGTATCAGCAA
>JBDSIM010000169.1:0-2738 GCA_039917935.1 Cyclobacteriaceae bacterium
ACACGGGCTAATATTATCGGAACAATATCCAGATCTACTTCCTGCATTGTTGAAAAGTATGGATGACAGCGTTGTGCAGGTTTCGTTCAAGGCTACACTTAGTGCAGGTCAGTTTTCTGGTGAGCAGGTAGTCAGTGCGTTAGCGCGGATTATTGAAAAGCGTGGACAGGATCCATGGTTTCGCACTGCGGTGTTGAGTGCGCCATCAGGTTCATCCCTTGATCTTTTGAATAATCTGATAAAACAACATTCATTTTTGGAAAAGGCGGAAACATGGAGGAAGTCTTTTTTGGAAGATTTTTCGTTTGTCACAGGGGCGGCGAATAAGCCAAAGGATATAGCGGCTTTATTGGATATTTTATCGCGTCCGGCCATGGGGGAATGGCGGGAGGCCGGGTTAAAAGGATTAACCACTGCATTAAAAAAACATGAAGTTTCTGATCCCGCTTTGAAAGAAACACTTTTGGGTATTTCAACTACCTCAGATAAGGATATTCAGGTTGGCATCGAACGTTTAAGGAAAGCTTACAGTACGCGGAGCGGGCTGTAAGCATTTGAGTATGCAAGAATTGATATTTTCGCGAAGAAAATTTTTGTACCAGTACGTTACTGGCCCCGTGCTTATTTTATCAGGGATCTTCCTAAAAGGTTGTGGACGGAAAGCAGACCATAAGGTGAATGCACAAGCGACTCAAACATTAACTGACCCATGCGAAAATTTAGCAAATGTCAGCGAAACAGACATAGCCTTAAGAAAAAAGTTGGGATATGTAAATCAATCGCCTATAGTGGATAATCAATGTCAAAACTGCAATCTGTTTCTTCCTCCAAAAGAGGGCAATGATTGTGGCGGCTGTATGTTGTTTAAAGGGCCAGTTTATCCTGGGGGCTACTGTACCTATTGGGCGCCGAAAGTATGAAGTGGGATTCATGAAAATCCATTCGCTACTCTGATTAACGGGCCTTAGGATAAGATTGTGCTATAGGAAATTCGCCCCATCGTCATTTGACATCAACAAATTCCTTTCGTTGAGCAGCTATGAAAAAAGTGACTTACCTGCCGTGTTCCGAGAGTTGACGAATTCAGGGAAAAATAAATATTTTTTTTACGAAGCGTTTTAGGAATGCTCTTTCCTATTGCAATCGATTTAGTTTAGTTAAATTAATAAAAAAATCTGATATTCGAGTAGCCACTCCTAATCACTACGCCAATGAACAAGTTATCAAATACCGATTTGGATTTCAGTAAAGGGAATTTCATGTTGGCTAATCCCACTTCAAAGGAAAATGAAATTGAAGTATGGAGTTCTTTCAGGTCCGGTAATCGGGAAGCGCTGAATAGTATATTTGAAAAATATGTGCGGTTGCTTTATACCTATGGTAGAAATATGACAAGCGATCAGGGATTGATATCGGATTCCATTCAGGACGTTTTCGTAGAACTGTGGATTAAGCGTGAAACACTTACCTCCCAGATAACCTCCATCAAGTACTATTTGATCAAGTCTGTCCGTCGAAGAATATTAAGGCGGCTATCACAGGACAGACGTGCAGTAGGCCAAGCTATTCCGGAAAATCATGTTGAAGAAGTAGAATCGAATGTGGAATTTAATCTGATTAGGGATCAGAACTCACGGGATCTTTCCTTCCAGATACAAACGTCTGTTGCCCATTTAAGCGAAGGCCAGCAGGAGGCTATTTACCTTAAGTTTTATGAAAACCTCTCCTACGAGGAAATTGCCTTAATTATGGACACAAATGTAAAGGCGGTCTACAATCTTGTTGGTAAATCGATTATTTCCCTAAGAAAATTCTTTAAAGCACATCCGCTTTCTTTTGAATGATTTCAGTTTCTTAAAATAAAAATCGAATAAAAGGGAGTAAAGGTGTTTGGTGTTGCTTCTTATAGTATACAGCGGAGCACATGCATTATAAATTTTATTCAACCGAAGATTTTATTCAGGATGAGTTTTTCCAGCAGTGGGTTTTAGCCTCAAATGAGGAGACAAACCATTATTGGAGTACCTTTTTATTGCATTATCCGCTGCAACAGAAAAAAATCAATGAAGCTAAAGCGTTTATAGTTGCGATGAAATTTGGAACTACCGTTCCAGAATCCTTCATTTTAAACACCAAACTCAACATTAACGCTGCCATAGATGCTCTGGAGAATGCCCGGAAACCGTTGGAACATCTTTCTGAAAAGGCGGTAAATCATGCAAACCCCTTCTTGAAATATCTTTATCCTGTCGCCGCATCGCTTCTTTTGGCCGTGCTTGTCGCGGGGTATTTTATCATCGAAATGGATAGCCCAACCCTTGTCAAAAACCGCTTAACGACAGAGGTACAGAAAACCCCTAAGGGGAAACAGCAGCGCATTGTTTTGCAAGATGGTACTCAGGTGTGGCTCAATGCAAACAGTGTTCTTAAATATGAAAAAGATTTTTCAGGCCAGGCAACCCGCGAGGTGCACCTGGAAGGAGAAGCTTTCTTTGACGTTACCCACAATGAAAATAAGCCATTTATTGTTCGCACTTCCGGACTGGCCATTAGCGTTTTAGGAACCTCATTCAATGTGCGATCTTATGCGGAAGATCATGTTGTTGAAACGACCCTGGTACAGGGAAAAGTTACCATTGCATCAGGATCGAAGGACATACAACGAGTCACCCTGCTGCCTAATCAGCAGGCATTATTCAGCAAATCTTCCCACACCATCGAGTTGGAGGAAACGGTCA
>JBDSIM010000170.1:0-13732 GCA_039917935.1 Cyclobacteriaceae bacterium
GCCAGGTCAAGAAGGGAACTGTTTCCAGGGCTGTGGTCGTAAGAACCAAAAAGGAAGTGAGAAGGAAAGACGGATCGTATATCCGCTTTGAAGATAATGCTGCCGTTTTATTAAACGCTCAGGACGAACCGCGCGGTACGAGGATATTTGGTCCAGTAGCCCGCGAGTTGAGAGAAAAGCAGTTTATGAAGATTGTTTCATTGGCCCCTGAAGTTCTATAAGCCATGGATAGAAAAAGAAATCAGCAGCCCCGGCTGCACATACGTAAAGGCGACACCGTTAAGGTACTTGCCGGCGACGATAAAGGTAAAGAAGGCAAAATTCTCGAGGTAAATACCGAAAAGAAACGCGCTTTGGTGGAAGGCGTGAACATTATGACGAAACACACAAAACCTTCCGCGGGGAAACCTGAGGGGGGTATTACTAAGGTTGAGTCATTTGTTCACATCAGCAATTTGATGCTGATTGATCCGGCGAGTGGCAAAGCTACCCGTACCGGAAGAAAGCTTAACGATAAGGGTAAGCTGCAGAGATTTTCAAAGAAAACAGGAGAAATAATTAAATAATGGCAACGCCGAGATTAAAGGACAAATACGCGAAGGAAATTGTCCCTGCTTTGAAGCAGAAGTTCAGCTACAAATCCGTTATGCAGGTTCCTAAAATAGAGAAGATCTGCATCAATAAAGGTATGGGTGTTGCGGTAACCGATAAGAAATTGATTGATGTGGCGGTGGAGGAGATCACTACCATCACTGGTCAGAAAGCCGTTTCCACAAAATCTAAAAAGGCGATTTCTAACTTCAAGTTAAGAGAGAACATGCCCATCGGCGTCAGGGTTACCCTTCGTGGTGACAAGATGTTCGAATTCTTAGATCGTTTGGTAAACGTTGCTCTTCCCCGGGTGCGGGATTTCCGTGGCGTAAGCGCCAAGGGTTTTGATGGTCGTGGAAATTATACCCTGGGCGTGAAGGAACAGATCATTTTCCCCGAGATTTCGATTGATAAAGTAAATAAGATCAGCGGTATGGACATTACTTTTGTAACGAGTGCCAAAACTGACGAAGAAAGTTACGAGCTCCTGAAAGAATTCGGGATGCCTTTCGCAAATAAGAATAATTAAACATTAGCATGGCTAAATTATCTGTAATCGCTAGGCAAACAAAAAGAGAAAAACTGGTAAGTACTTACGCGGCTAAGAGGAAGGCATTGAAAGAGGCGGGTAATTATGTCGCATTGGATAAGCTTCCGCGCAATGCATCGCCGGTTCGTTTAAAGAACCGATGCAAACTCACCGGCCGTCCGAGGGGTTATTTGCGAAAATTCGGCGTTTGCCGGAACGTATTCCGCCAGATGGCCTCTGATGGAAAGATACCCGGTCTGACAAAGGCCAGCTGGTAGAGGTGAAAAGCCCCGAGCTACGAGTCGCGAGCTTCGAGGTTTAGAAAAGCCCTATTAGACGCTGAAAAGCTCGTGCCCAAGGCGCGAAGCTCAAAGCAAAAAACATATTGGTTGCTGAATATCAAGGTCGTTACGAATACATTCGGGCGAAACCGGGTAACAGTTTGAATAATTAAAATTGTTCAATATCTTTGCAGCCCGGTTTGAAAAACGCGGGCTTGCTTATTAATAAGAAAATAAGAAAATGACTGATCCTATAGCAGATTATTTAACCCGGTTGCGGAATGCCATTAAGGCCAACCACCGTGTTGTGGAGATTCCTGCTTCCAATTTGAAGAAGGAAATAACCAAGGTGTTGTTTGACAAAGGTTATATCCTGAACTATAAGTTTGAGGAGACTGAAAATCACCAGGGCAAAATCAAGATTGCTTTGAAATACAATCCTGAGACGCGAGAATCAGCGATTACTAAACTGGAGAGAATCAGTTCACCTGGTTTGAGGCAGTATGCCAATGCTTCCGCAATGCCCCGTGTGCTGAACGGTTTAGGCGTGGCTATTCTGTCGACCTCACGTGGAGTGGTTACCGACAAAGAAGCCCGTACCATGAATGTGGGCGGTGAAGTATTGTGTTACGTCTATTAATTAGAAAGCCATGTCACGGATAGGTAAACAACCGATTACAATTCCTGCTGGGGTTACTTTTACTTTCTCTAAAGAGAACAATAAGGTAACCGTAAAAGGACCCAAAGGTGAACTGCACCAAAATATTGAACCTGATTTCATCATTAAGCAGGAGAAAGGTGAAGTAACGCTGGAAAGACCTACTGAGCAAAAGCGGCATAAAGCCATGCATGGTTTATACCGCGCTTTGATTGCCAACATGGTCGAAGGAGTATCGAAAGGGTATAAGGCACAAATGGAACTTGTGGGTGTTGGTTATAAGGCCAATGCACAATCCAATGTGCTGGAATTAAGCCTTGGATATTCGCACAACGTGTTCGTGGCGGTGCCTACAGAATTGAAAGTAACTGCTTTCCAGGAAAAAGGAGGAAACCCGACGATTGTTCTGGAAGGATCTGATAAACAACTCATAGGCCAGATGGCAGCGAAAATCAAATCGCTGCGGAAGGTTGAGCCTTACAAAGGTAAAGGTATCCGCTTCACGGGTGAGTATGTACGCAGAAAAGCTGGTAAGGCTGCAGCGAAATAACGCGGGCGCTACTGTAAGGCCGCAAGAGTTTGCGGTTCAAAGGATAAGAGTTATATAAACAGCATCATAGATAAAATTACTATGGCAGGCAAGAATAGAGAAAGACGCGAAAGAATTAAGATGGGTGTCCGTAAAAAAATTAGCGGAACGAATGACAGACCCAGGTTATCAGTGTTCAGAAGTAACACGGGTATTTACGCGCAAATTATTGACGATGTAAAAGGTGTCACGATTGCTTCCGCGTCTTCCCTGGAACTGGGAAAGAAAACGGTGAACATCGAGAACTCTAAAAATGTAGGAAAGAAACTCGCTGAGAAGGCGGTTGCTTCAGGTGTTCAGGCAATTGTTTTCGATCGAAACGGATATTTGTATCATGGTAACATCAAGGCTTTTGCTGAAGGTGCAAGAGAAGGTGGTTTAAAATTTTAACGACTTAAAATATGTCTGTAAGCAATATTAGCACAGTAAAAGCCAGCGAAATCGACCTGAAGGAAAAAGTCGTTGCCATTGAGCGTGTTGCCAAAGTGGTAAAGGGTGGTCGCCGATTCAGCTTTGCAGCCATAGTGGTTGTCGGTGATGGTAACGGGGTCGTTGGTTATGGCCTTGGTAAGGCAAACGAAGTTACCGATGCCATTACAAAAGGAATTGATGACGCTAAAAAGCATCTTGTGAAAGTTCCCATTATTAAAGGAACTGTGCCTCATGAGTCGATCGGCAAGTTTGGTGGCGGCTTTGTTTTGTTGAAACCTGCTTCCCCGGGTACGGGTGTAATTGCAGGTGGTGCCATGCGTGCGGTTTTGGAAAGTGCAGGCGTACATAATGTGTTGGCAAAATCTAAAGGTTCCTCTAATCCTCACAATGTGGTGAAGGCTACCTTCAAGGCATTGACTACAATGCGTGACGCTTATAGCATTGCCAAGAACAGAGGAATTTCATTGTCCAAAGTATTTAACGGCTAAGAGTCATGGCAAAAGTTCAAATTACTCAAAAGAGAAGTACGATTAAAAGGCCTGATACTCAAATCCGCACCATTCAGGCGTTGGGTTTAGGCAAGATCAACAGAACGGTTGAAGTTGAATTAACACCTCAGATTGCCGGAATGATCAGAAAAGTGAATCACTTGATTACTGTAAAAGAACTGTAAGATGAAGCTGCATACATTAAAACCTGCAGAAGGTTCAACAAAAACGAATAAGCGTCTTGGACGTGGTCAGGGGTCTGGCGGATCAACGTCTGGACGTGGGCACAAAGGCGCGCAGTCCAGATCCGGGTACAAGAGCAGACCAGGTTTTGAAGGCGGTCAGATGCCTTTGCAACGCCGGGTGCCAAAATTTGGTTTTAAGAATAACAACAAGATATATTACAAAGGCATAAACCTCGATGTATTAGAGGGGTTGGCTGAAAAGAATAAAGGTGCTAATCTGAGTCTTCAGTTTCTGATTGACAACGGTGTCGTGACTAAGAAAGACAAATTCAAAGTTTTAGGAAGAGGAGAATTGAAATCTAAAATCAGCGTTGAAGCCCATGCTTTTTCATCAACAGCCACGAAGGCAATTGAAAAAGTTGGCGGCACAGCTACAATCGTTAAATAATGAAGCGGTTCTTTCAGACCATAAGGAACATTTTTTCGATCGAAGATCTTAGGGTCCGGATTCTGAACACTATCGGATTCCTGATCGTCTTCAGATTAGGATCATTTATTGTGATCCCTGGAATTGATGCCTCACATCCGAGTTTGGCTGGCGCTGGTGCCACCGAAGGTATTCTTGGATTGCTCAATACGTTTTTAGGTGGATCATTTAGCAGGGCATCGATATTTGCCCTTGGTATCATGCCGTATATCTCGGCCTCAATCATTGTTCAGCTACTTACTTTTGCGGTACCGTACTTTCAAAAACTGCAAAAGGAGGGCGACTCTGGCCGGAAGCGCTTAAATCAGATCACCCGAGTGCTAACTATTTTTATCACCGGGTTCCAGTCTTTTGCTTACATCCGTGGAACCATAGATGCAGGCGCGATTATTTCCCCTGGGTTTTTCTTTTTCTTCTCGGCGATTACTGTTCTTGTAGCAGGAACGATGTTTTGTATGTGGTTGGGTGAACGCATCACCGATAAAGGAATCGGCAATGGGATTTCAGTCCTGATCATGATTGGGATTATCTCCCGGTTACCGTTGGCTCTGTACGATGAAGCTGTCAACAACCGCGGAATGAACGGAGCGTTGCTTTTTATCATTGAATTGATTGTGCTCTTTGCCATCGTTATGGGGGTGATTATGCTGACTCAGGCAACCCGCCGAATTCCTATTCAGTATGCCAAGCAAGTAATTGGTAATAAACTTTATGGGGGAAAGCGTGATTTTATTCCTTTGAAAATGAATTCGGCCGGGGTAATGCCCATCATCTTTGCTCAGGCTTTGATGTTTATTCCCGTCTTGCTGGCGGGTTTATGGCGCGATTCTGATGCAGGTGCCTACATCGGATCTACTTTTTCAGATCCCTACTCATGGCAATACAATACATTGTTTGGATTAATGATTTTGATCTTTACATTTTTCTATACGGCGATTACCATTAACGCAAATGATATTGCTGATAATCTGAAAAGAAACGGCGGATTTGTTCCCGGTGTTAAACCCGGAAAGCAAACTGCGGAATTTATTGATACGGTTTTATCCAGAATTACGCTACCGGGTGCATTGTTCCTGGTGCTGATTGCAATCTTACCTTCATTTGCGGTTAAGGCTGGCATCAGCCAGAACTTTGCTCAGTTTTATGGAGGTACTTCGCTGCTGATTATGGTGGGGGTTATTCTCGACACCCTTCAGCAGATTGAAAGTTATCTTCTGATGAGGCATTATGAAGGTATGATGAAGTCTGGAAGGGTTAAAGGACGTTCTCAATTTGCTGCGGCTTAATAGCTGAATGGTAGACTTAAAAACGGAAGAGGAACTGGTTATTATACGTGAAAGTGCCCAAATTCTGGGGAAAGCTCACGGAGAAGTAGCCAAACTGGTAAAGCCAGGGATCAAAACTCAGGCGTTGGATAAGGTTGCCGAGGAGTTCATCAGGGATAACGGTGGAACGCCATCGTTTAAAAACTATAACGGAACATTTCCGGGATCACTTTGCATCTCTGTGAATGAAGTTGTGGTTCACGGTTTCCCTGGGAAGTATGAACTGCGGGATGGTGATATTATCTCGATTTATTGTGGCGTGTTTTACAAAGGATACCACAGTGATTCGGCTTATACTTATCCGTTGGAAGGAGTAAAAAAGGAAACGCTTTTTTTACTGGAGCGGACTTATCATTCGCTTTATCTGGGCATTGCACAGGCAAAGGCAGGTAACAGGATCGGGGATGTTTCTTACGCTGTTCAACATTATGTTGAAAGTTTTGGATACGGAGTGGTCAGGGAGTTGGTGGGTCATGGAGTAGGGAAAAAGCTTCATGAAGAACCGGAAGTTCCGAATTACGGAAAACGTGGAAAAGGGGTTAAAATAATTGCTGGGATGGTGTTTGCCATTGAACCGATGATTAACCAGGGAACAAAAAATGTGGTGCAGGAAAAAGATGGCTGGACTATCCGTACCGCAGATAAAAAGCCATCAGCACATTTTGAACATATGGTGGCCGTGCATACAGATAGAACTGAGATATTGACAACGCACGAGTATATAGAAGAAAATTATAGCTATAAGTGGCGAAACAAAGGTCAATTGAGCAAGATGGAACTATAAGCGAGGCGTTGTCTAACGCAATGTTTCGTGTACAGTTAGAAAATGGCCATGAGGTACTGGCCCATATTTCAGGTAAGATGCGAATGAACTACATCCGTATTTTGCCAGGTGACAGGGTCCGGTTGGAGATGTCGCCATATGATTTGACAAAAGGGAGAATTGTATTCAGATACAAATAGCCTTGGCGTTGTGGCACGCGCCGGGGATCGTGGAGTAAACGGTAAATAAGATATTTAATGATCTGAAATGGTTCAGGGATTGAATAAACAAATAGAAAAATGAAAGTTAAAGCATCCATAAAAAAGCGCAGCGCTGATTGTAAGATCATCAGACGCAAGGGCAAGTTGTTTGTGATTAACAAGAAGAATCCTAGGTATAAACAAAGACAAGGGTAAAAGTTATGGCACGTATTGCTGGTGTAGATATTCCTGATAATAAGCGGGGCGAAATTGGCCTCACCTATATTTTTGGCCTCGGCCGCCGGTCGGCTCAAAAAATTCTTTCTGAAGCCGGAGTAAATCTGGATAAGAAGGTAAAAGAATGGAATGACGAGGAGTCAAATGCTATCAGGGCCATCATTTCGGAGAAATTCCGTATTGAAGGTGTTCTGAAATCAGAGATTCAGTTGAGCATTAAGCGGCTCATGGATATCGGTTGCTACCGGGGCCTTCGTCATCGGAGAGGCTTACCGGTGCGTGGTCAAACTACTAAAAACAATGCGCGCACCCGGAAAGGTAAACGCAAAACAGTAGCCAACAAGAAAAAGGCAACGAAAGGATAATTAAATTTAAAATCAAAAATTCTCATTAATGGCAACCGCTGAAAAGAGAAAAGACAAAGCAAAAAAGAGAGTCGTTACAGTAGAGGCTGTAGGTGAAGCCCATATTAAAGCGACTTTTAACAACATCATTATCGCTATGACGAATATGAGTGGACAGGTCGTGTCCTGGGCGTCAGCTGGTAAGATGGGTTTTAAGGGTTCAAAAAAGAACACACCTTACGCCGCTCAGATGGCCGCGCAGGATTGCGCGTCAAAAGCATACGAGCAGGGATTAAGAAAGGTTGAAGTATTTGTGAAAGGCCCCGGCGCCGGTCGCGAATCAGCTATCCGCACCATTCAGGGAGCAGGTATTGAGGTTACGGCGATCCGCGATGTAACACCGCTTCCACATAATGGATGCCGGCCCCCTAAAAGACGAAGAGTTTAGTAATTGAATTTATCCAGGTTTAACCATGGCAAGATATACAGGCCCTAAGGTCAGAATTTCAAGAAGATTTAACGAGCCTATTTTAGGTGATAACAAAGCTTTGCAGAAAAAGAACTACGCTCCTGGCCAACATGGACGTGGAAAAAAACGCAAGCAGTCTGAGTATGCTACGCAGCTTTATGAGAAGCAAAAAGCGAAATACATCTACGGATTGCTCGAAAGACAGTTTGCGAAGTTATTCAACGAAGCATCTCGTAAAAAAGGAGTTACGGGGGAAACTTTACTTCAACTGCTCGAGTCTCGTCTCGATAATACCGTTTACCGTTTAGGTATTGCGCCTACCCGCAGGGCAGCAAGGCAATTGGTATTGCACAAGCACATTTCAGTAAACGGGGATATCGTCAATATTTCTTCATACTCCCTGAAACCAGGTGATCTGGTGGCTGTGCGTGAACGCTCTAAAACTTTAGAAGTAGTAACCAATAGCCTGTCAAATCAAGGTTCAAGAAAATACAATTGGTTGGAATGGGATAACAATGAGATGGTCGGAAAAATAATTAATGTTCCCCCTCGTGCTGATATCCCTGAGAATATCAACGAGCAGCTTATTGTTGAATTGTATTCTAAGTAATTTTAACAGTTAACAACATTACTATGTCAATATTAGCATTTCAAATGCCAGAAAAGGTTGTGATGGAAAAGTCAGATGATTTTCACGGACTTTTCACATTCAAGCCTCTGGAAAAGGGATACGGTGTTACGATCGGCAATGCACTGAGGAGAATTCTTTTGTCTTCACTGGAAGGTTATGCCATTACCGGAATAAAGATTCCTGGAGTGTTGCATGAGTTTTCCACCATTGAGGGAGTTGTTGAAGACGTAGCCGAAATTATCCTGAACCTGAAAATGGTCAGGTTCAGAAAACTTGCCGATACATTTGAAAGCAAAATCACGGTAACTATTAAAAAACAGAAGCAGTTTAAAGCGGGTGATATCACCAAGTTTACTTCTGCTTTCGAGATCCTGAACCCCGATCACGTCATTTGTAACCTCGATGAATCGGCTAATGTGGAGATCGAACTGACCATTGAAAAAGGAAGGGGATATTTACCAGCCGAAGAAAATAAACCAGCGGAGCAGGTATTTGGATTTATTCCAATCGATGCCATTTTCACACCTGTTAAGAATGTGAAGTACAGCGTTGAAAACACCCGCGTTGAACAAAAGACCGACTACGAAAAATTAGTTGTTGATATTGAAACCGACGGGTCCATCCATCCTGAAAAGGCACTGGAGGGAGCTGCCCATATTTTAATTCAGCACTTCAGATTGTTCTCTGATAAATCAATTGAACTTGAAACCGGTAAGGATGCTGAAATCGAGCAGGTTGACGAAGAGATGCTCCACATGCGCAAGCTATTGAAGACTCCGCTACACGATCTGGATCTATCTGTACGTGCCTACAACTGCCTCAAAGCAGCGGATGTGAAAACATTGGGCGACCTGGTAGAACTTGAAATTTCTGACATGATGAAATTCAGAAACTTTGGAAAAAAATCCCTGGCGGAATTAGAGCAGCTTGTAGCCGAAAAGAACCTGACATTTGGGATGGATCTGGCAAAGTATAAACTGGAAGAAGATTAACAATCATGAGACACGGTAAGAAGTTTAATCATTTAGGCAGGAAATCAGCGCATAGAGAGGCGCTCCTTTCTAACATGGCATCTTCCCTTATTATTCATAAGAGAATTTCCACGACGGTTGCCAAAGCCAAGGCTCTTCGGAAATATGTTGAACCGCTTTTGACAAAATCAAAAGATGATACGACTCATTCCAGAAGAACGGTTTTTTCATACCTTCAGAATAAAGAATCGGTTCAGACACTTTTTGGGGAAGTCGCCTCGAAAATTTCTGATCGTCCGGGTGGATATACCCGTATAATTAAATTGGCTGGTACCCGCCTGGGCGATAATGCTGAAATGTGCTTTATTGAGTTGGTTGATTTTAACACCCTGTATACGAAAGAAAGTGCGGTTAAGAAAGCTAAAACACGCAGAAGCCGCAGGGGTAAGAAAGACGAAGGCGCTGAAACTACGGGTGAAGTGGAAGTGACCGATGCGCCGGAGTCAGAAAAGGCAGAGAAGAAGGCGAAAAAGAAGACTGCTTCACCAGAGGAACCCAAAGCAGAGAAAAAGAAACCAGCTTTAAAACCTAAAAAAGACAAAAAATAGTGTTTCAAAGAACTGATATTAGAAAAGGATTGAATTCATATTCAATCCTTTTTTTATGCTCATTTGAGTCCGTAGCTTGCACCTTAAGCGAGTCCCGGAAAAGCTTTCAGTTAAACTGCCATAGGTTAAACATTTAAAGTATGCAAAAGGCTTATCTCTTATTAGAAGACGGATTGTTAGTAGAAGGAACAGCCATCGGTAAGATCGGTACGACGGGGGGAGAAATTTGCTTTAATACCGGTATGACCGGATATCAGGAGATCTATACCGACCCTTCCTACTATGGTCAGATTATCGTAAATACTACAGCCCACATAGGCAATTATGGAACGCTCGACGCGGAACAGGAATCAGAAACGACAAAAATTGCGGGGCTCGTAGTGAATGATTTTGCGGAACAATATAGCAGAAAGGAGGCCAAAGTCAGCCTTCAGCAATACCTCGAAAAAAATAATGTTGTCGGCATCGCCGATGTTGATACACGTATGGTCGTCCGATACATTCGAAGCAAGGGTGCGATGAATGCCCTGATCTCGTCCGTGCTCACACCGGACCAGATGAAGCAGGAACTAAAAAAAGTGCCATCGATGAATGGCCTTGAGCTCGCCTCTCTTGTAAGCACCAAAGAAGCTTACTTTATCGGAGATCCCGCTGCAAAATTCAAAGTTGCCGCCCTGGACCTTGGCATTAAAAATAATATTCTGAAAAGCCTCGCCGCAAGGGGATGTTACATAAAAATATTTCCTGCTAAAACCCCTCAGCAAGAAATGGCTGCGTGGGATCCTGATGGATATTTTATTTCCAATGGCCCCGGAGATCCTGCCGTGATGCAATACGCAGTGAAAACCGTAAAGGAAGCTGTGTCTTCAGACAAACCGGTTTTTGGAATATGCCTGGGCCACCAGTTACTGGCCTTATCTTGTGGTATTTCTACCTACAAGATGCACCATGGCCACCGTGGATTAAACCATCCGGTTAAAAACCTGGTCTCCGGAAAAGGGGAGATGACTTCACAAAACCACGGATTCGCCATCAGTGAAAATGATGTTGGAAAGAATTCCGAAGTAGAAGTGACTCATGTGCATTTAAATGATAATACCATCATGGGCATACGAATGAAAAATAAGAAAGCGTTCTCGGTGCAATATCACCCTGAGGCATCACCTGGCCCGCATGACTCTAATTATCTTTTTGATGATTTCGTTTCTATGATGGAGGGGGCAGGGGGGAATAAGGTATAAGGTATAAGGTATAAGGTATAAGGTATAAGGTATAAGGTATAAGGTATAAGGTATAAGGTATAAGGACACTCACCGCTGATTTACATTGAGGTGCAAGGAGAACTACGTTACATTATAGATACAGAACAGTCAATATAAAGTCAATCCTAAAAACAACATTGCAATGAGTTTAATTGAAAGTATTCATGCCCGCCAGATTCTGGACAGCCGGGGAAATCCCACAATAGAAGTTGATGTCTTTACTGAATCCGGTGCTTTTGGTCGTGCTGCGGTTCCCTCCGGTGCATCAACAGGAACCCATGAAGCAGTTGAACTGCGGGATGGTGACAAGAAAAGATTTTTAGGAAAAGGTGTAGAGAAAGCGGTCGATAACGTGAATTCTAAAATCGCCGAAGAAATTATAGGCTTCTCTATTTTTGACCAGAATCTTCTCGACAAAATTATGATCGAGTTAGATGGAACACCAAACAAAGGAAATCTTGGCGCCAATGCAATTCTTGGAACCTCACTGGCTATCGCGAAAGCAGGAGCAATGGAGTCCGGCCTTTCGCTGTATCGATACATCGGGGGTGTGAATGCCAATACCCTTCCAGTGCCGATGATGAATATCCTTAACGGAGGAAGCCATGCTGATAATAAAATTGATTTTCAGGAATTCATGGTGATGCCTTTGAAAGCGGATACGTTTTCAGAATCCCTGCGCATGGGTACCGAGATCTTTCATAATCTGAAAAAAGTATTACACGATAAAAAACTTTCTACCAATGTTGGTGATGAGGGAGGTTTTGCTCCCAATATCGCATCCAACGAGGAGGCTATTGAATTAGTGCTGATGGCCATTGAGAAAGCAGGTTTTAAACCTGGGGAAGATGTGTTCATTGCCATGGATGCTGCCAGCTCTGAGTTTTATGATGCGAAAACAAATTCTTACATCTTTAAAAAATCAGATGGAAAGAAATTGAGCTCCGCTGAAATGGTTGACTATTGGGCGTCGTGGGCTAAAAAATATCCGATCATCTCCATAGAAGATGGTATGGCGGAAGACGACTGGACTGGCTGGAAAGGACTTACCGATAAGATCGGATCAAAAGTTCAGTTAGTGGGGGATGATCTGTTTGTAACCAATGTTACCCGGCTTCAGGATGGTATTGACAAAGGTGTTGCCAATTCAATTCTTGTTAAAGTAAATCAGATCGGATCCCTTACAGAGACCATAAACGCGGTGAACATGGCCAAGCGAAATGCTTATAAGAGTGTGATGTCTCACCGGTCAGGCGAAACAGAAGACAGCACCATTGCTGACCTTGCCGTCGCGCTCAATACCGGGCAGATTAAAACCGGATCAGCCTCTCGTTCGGATAGAATGGCGAAATACAACCAGTTGATCCGCATTGAAGAAGAGCTGGGAGAAGTGGCGTATTTTCCTGGAAAGAACTTCTAGTGAAAAGACAAGTTAAAAAGCAGGTCAAATACAGGTTAAATGACAGGTTAAATGACAGGTGAAATGCATGTGAGGAGACTGGTAGTGCGACTACTCCAACTTGTATTTCAACTTGCCTTTCTACCTGCATTCTGACCTGCATGCAGTTTCGATCTATTGAGTGGAAACGTTTTGTTTTTGACCGCTGTGTCGTAAATTCGATAAGGCTATGCACGACAACCCTCTCTTCAGTACGGCAGCCGATTTCGTGAACAACACGTCGCGGCATATATTCCTTACCGGTAAGGCAGGCACTGGTAAGACTACTTTCCTTAAATACATAAAAGAGAACACACACAAAAAATGTGTGGTGGTTGCCCCTACAGGTGTGGCTGCGATAAACGCGGGTGGTGTTACCATGCACTCATTTTTTCAGTTGCCCCTCGGGCCCTTTGTTCCCATCAATTCAAAATATTCCGCTGAAGGGTTCACCGATCAATACACCCTGTTTAAAAATATCCGGATCAGTGAAGAAAAACGCGCTTTGTTCCGCGACCTCGAGTTGCTGATCATTGACGAAGTGAGCATGGTGCGTTGCGACATGCTCGATGCGGTGGATGCCATACTGCGTTATTTCCGCAAAGTGCCCCATGTGCCTTTCGGAGGCGTTCAGGTTTTATATATAGGTGACCTTTTCCAGCTACCTCCGGTCATGCCGGATACACAATGGTCAATTCTCAGAGAATATTATTCCAGTCCTTTCTTTTTTCATTCCAAAGTTGTGGAAGAGGCTTCAATGGTCTATATAGAACTCAAAAAAATATACCGTCAAAACCAGCAGAGTTTTATTGACATCCTTAACCGGATCAGAAATAATGAGACAACTGAAGCCGATCTTCAAATACTCAATGCCAGGCGTGGAGCCATCGCTCAAGACGCGCAACATTATATTACCCTGACAACCCACAATTATAAAGCGGATAAGATCAATGCAGATGAGTTGATGAAGCTCAACAGCAAATTGTTTGAATTTAAAGGAATGGTAGAAGGTGACTTTCCTGAGAAAACGCTCCCGACAGAAACCCTTTTGCAATTGAAAGAAGGCGCGCAAATCATGTTTATCAGAAATGACAAAAGTGAAGAGCGGAGATACTTCAACGGAAAAATAGCGACGGTCAAAAAAATTGGCAAGGAGGAGATCCGGGTAGTGTTTGGGGATTCCCAGGAGGAATTATTGCTCGAAAAAGAAACCTGGAACAATATACGGTATTCATACAATCAGG